>NZ_JAUSCG010000181.1 GCF_030651615.1 Methanocalculus sp. | reverse complement strand
GAGGCTCAGCAGGAGACTGGTCGAGAAGAAGAGGGCGAGAGGAGTACCCTCTCTCTTCCGGATATCCGTGATGTCAGATTGATATTCCCCTGGATGGGTTTGAATGGGATTAGGTCTGCTGCTCCCGTTCATCCCGAGGATGAGCCGATTCTGCCGGATGATGGTCTGATCCTGCCTGATGTGATCAGGATCGATCATACCAATACCTCCTATCCACTCACGGTCAGGTCAAATCCGCCCGGCGCACTCATCTCTCTGGATGGCGAGTACCTCGGGAAGGTGACGCCCTCTACGATACCTGACCTTCCATCAGGTCTCTATTCAATTGATCTCTCACTTGATGGCTTCATATCAGTGAGTGAGTCTGTGGTGCTGACGATGGAGCAGGTGGTCACCCTTGATATGCCGGTATCAGCATCAGGGAGCAGGGTGCTGAAGGTGGAGGACCCCGACCTCTATTCTGTCACCATCGGTGGAATATATGTCACCTCACGACCGGATGATGCTGAGATCTACCTGGATGGACGGCGCATCGGCAGAACGACACCTCAGGTGATCTATGGGGTGACACCCGGCATTCATACGGTCCGCCTTCGGTTGAAGGATGTTACCTTCCCGGTTGAGACCAAAGAGGTCAGGGTCTATCCGGGTGAGATCACCCCGGTATCATTTGCACGGCATGATGAGGTCTATACCCGGATGGTTCTCATCGATAACCCGGTCTTTGAGGGGATGGCCTTCTCAATCAATGGTCTGCTGCAGGCTGAGAAGATACCGGCAGAGGTTGATGTGAGGGGGTTGAATCCCTATCTTACGGTTAATACTGGCGTATCATATCTGACATACCGGATCAGCGGAGATCGGATCGACTGGAGTGATCCGGTGATGGGGAGCATCCTGGTTGAGTCATCACCGGCAGGGGGGGCGATCACCCTTGATGGATTCTCAACTGGTTTCCATACGCCTGCAACGATAGAGAATGTCTCGGCAGGTCCGCACCGGCTGCTCGTTTCAAGGCCCGGACATCTGCCGGCAGAGGCGGATTTCTGGATGACGCCATCGATCCATGATGGAGTCTCAGAGACGTTCCGGTTCACCCTTCAGCGGTACGTCTTTGGAACGCTCCGGATAGAGAGCACGCCTCCAGGTTCCCGAATCTATCTGTACGGGCAGAATACCGGTCTTCTGACCCCCCAGTCAATCTCCTTTATGAATATCGGTGGATATACTCTCCGGCTCACCGGTAAAGGCGGGGCAAAGACGGTGGAGACGACGGTACATCCGTACCAGGTGACCGGGGTGATGGAGAGTTTTACATAAATTTTTTTAAGGCGTTATATATCATAAGAGTAATTTCATAAGTATTATCATATGTGACATCAACAGATCTTATTTATGCTGGTTCGGGTTCTTCTGTACCAGGATGATAGTTGATCTGGAGAATACTATGACTTGTAAAAGTGTACCTATGAACCCGCTGTGGGTGGTTGCCCTTGCAATGGTTCTTGTTTTACTTATTCCTGCGGCGGTGAGTGCAGCTGATCTGCCGCTTGAAACCGTTCAGAGCGAAACGATTACCGGAGGACTCTATACTGGTGTTCTGGGTGTCTGGCCACAGACCAATGCCACAGTGGAGTTTACTCTGCCGTCGTATGATACCATCGAGTGGGCTCGGTTGTATACGCTTGTGTATGGGGGTCATCAGACAGATAACCGCTCAGGATGGGCAAACACCACCTTCAATGGTGAGATCCTTGGAGACGAGCTTCTTAGGATCGATGCACCAGTAATCGGGCAGGTCTATTTCGTACATGATCAGGTGAACCGGGTAACAAGTGACTATCAGATCTGGTATGATGTGGCAGATCGGATTGAGCAGGGAGACCAGGCGGTGCAGATCGAGACCAGTAAAGTGGATGATACCTTTGACGGTCGTATCCGTTATGTGGCGCTTGTTGTTGCATACACCGATGATGATGCAGATGAGATCACCTACTGGGTGAATCAGGGTCATGCGGTGACGGCAGGCACCTATAATCCTGAACCACGGGAGACCTCTTTTGATACGAGCATACTCTCAACCGTTCCGGATCGGGCGGATCTTTCGGTTATTCATACATCGAGTGCCGATGCGACCTATGATCTGAATGGAGAGGTATTGGTCGGTGGTGGTGCGGCTGTTGATGGAGTCCGTGTCAATACGTGGAATATTCCTGATTCTCTCACCCCTGGAGAGGAGAGTGACCTGACCGCAACACGATCCGGCACGTACAAGTGGACACTTGCCACCCTGGTGACCGGGCCTGATGCCGTTCTTAACATTACCTCCGTTGCGTACAACCCACAGGCAAACTCCGGCCATCGTCAGCTCTTTGCCCTTCAGCCAAATACGGTACAGATTCAGATTAACAATACCGGAAGTCTTGCAGCAGAGGATGTGCTGGTTCGACTGGTCGCATTGAACTACACCGAAGAGCTGACCGTTCCATTGATCGAAGCAGGCGGATCAGCCCTTGCAAACTTCACCGGATATATGCCGGAGGCTGCAGGTCTGGTGAACCTGACGATCATCGCTGGTGATGATGAGACCTTTGAGACGACGGCGACCGTCTATTATAATGGGTATAAAGGGAAGCGGTGGACGAATGGGACAGATATCGCAACCGACACCTATTTTGTCGGCAGTGTGAACGTCGCCTACTCGACCGGGGACTCTGCCTACTCGGGAAATAAAGAATGGACCGAGAAGACGGTCGTCTGGACAGAGGCGGATCTCCCGATACCTGATCTCCCGATGACGGAGAGTAAGGAGGTCCTGGAAGCACGGCTCTACCAGGGATATACCTGGAATAAGATGGCGACTGCTCCTGCACCGACGATGACGTTCAATGGTGAGGTCATCACAGCAGGTGTCTCCTATACCGATCGGAAGGGATATGGCAGTTATGACTACCCGGCAGGTCTGTATGGTTATGATGTCACCGATCTCTTCAATAAAACCGGGAACACCCTGACGATCACCGCTGAGGCGGATGCCGATTATGCCATCTATGGGAGTTACCTCATTGTTATATACCTGGATTCAGATCCGGTTATCCGGTATATCTATCTGAACGAGGGCTTTGATATCATCCAGTCGCATCCGGGATACTGCACAGATGACATTGAAGCGACGGCTTTTGCACCCTTCAATGATATTGACGACTTCGAGACAGCTGATGCGATAGCCATCGTCTTCGGGCGTCCGAATGTGGATAAGAGTGCCTTCTTCTTCAATGACGAAGAATATCCCGGATTCTGGGAGGCATACCAGGCAAATCCGGATCCCCAGGTTGGGTTCTCGGTCTATAATGTGACTGATGCCCTGGAGATGGACTATAACGAGGCTGCGATCAGAAGTGTGAAAGTCGGAACAAGTGGGGATTCACTCGTTGCCGCCGGAGCGATCCTGATCACTGAGTATACCTATTCATCACCATCCTTTGATATTAGCAACGTTGTATACAATCCGCAGGCAAACTCCGGACACCGCGAACTCTTCGCTCTCCAGCCGAACACCATTCAGGCGACAGTGAAGAATAACGGGACAGCACCTGCAGAGAACGCTACGGTCAGGCTTACTGCTGGTAATTATACTGAAGATACTCTCATTCCCTGGCTTGGTCTAAACGAGTCTACGCTCGTCAACTTCACCGGATATATGCCGGATATCGCAGGTCCGGTTAACCTGACGATCATGGCAGGGTGGGATAGTCTGACAACAGATGCCACCGTCTATTATAATGGATATAAAGGGAAGCGGTGGACGGAAGGAGACGATCTCACGACGGCATACACCTTCTCAGGTCCTGTCAATATCCTCTATTCGACCGGGGATGCCGAATACTCCGGCAATCTCTGGACAGAGAAGATGATCACCTGGACTGCAGAGAATCTCACACTGCCGGCAGGAGCGACCATACGTTCAGCCCGTCTCTATCAGGGGTACACCTGGAACAAGATGGCGACTGCTCCTGCACCAACAATGATATTCAATGGTGCGCTCATCTCCCCGGATGCTTCCTACACTGATCAGAAAGGGTATGGCTCCTATGATTATCCGGGTGGACTGCATGTCTATAATGTGACCTCTCTGTTTGACCCCTCTGGAAACACCCTCATGATCACACCGGAGGCGGGTGCCGACTATGGTATCTATGGCAGTTATCTTGTGGTCGTCTATGAGCATCAGGAGGAGACACGGAAGACGATTCTGATCAATGATGGATATGATATCGTCCAGTCACATCCGGGATACTGCACCGATGATCTGGAAGCGACTGCATATGCACCACTTGCCGGTGTCGATACCGTAGGGCTGGCAGATGCCCGGGCGGTTGCTATTGTCAATGGTCGTCCGAATGCAGATAAGAGTGCCTTCCTCTTTAATGGCGAGGAGTATCCGGGCTTCTGGGATGCGTATCTTGCAAACCCCGGCCCACAGGTCGGCTTCTCGGTCTAT
>NZ_JAUSCG010000176.1 GCF_030651615.1 Methanocalculus sp. | reverse complement strand
ATAGCAGTAGTCCAGAATATCATCGTACCCGATCTTCTTCAGATATTTGTTAAATCCGTCGACCTCTCCGGGACGTTCCCCGAAGGTGAAGAGTGCCTCGGTACATCCTGCCTCTTTCCCACGCCTGAGGGTCTCCCGTGCAGCTTCCGGCTCCATGACACATCCTTCCTGCACCGGTGTCCTGAATGAACAGTATCCGCACCGGTTTTTGCAGACCGTTGTCAAAGGAAGGAAGACATTCTTAGAGTAAGTGATGGTGTGGCGTTGCATGATCATTGATCCTCTGAATTATTCGTCCACATGGATGTACCTGACCCCCTCGGGTTCACGGTAGTCGGTTCTGATAACGATCGTCTCCGAGAGCCTGTTTGTTAGGCGAAGACCGGTCCCCGGCATGGCAAGCCACCCGATGAGGCAGTCGAGCGGGAGGAGGAAGGCCTTTCCAAACGCTGAGACTGCGGCTTTCGGGATGCCTGCGGGATCGCCTTTACGATCGGTGAGTCTCAGGTTTAAGACCATCTTCCCGATGGACTGGCCAGTGATACCTTCCATCAGTGTCCAATAGAGGAAGAGTACAACACCGTTTGACCAGAATGGAATTGGTATAAGGAACGGACCCGGCAGGCCGAAGAAGATGGCGTCTGCATTGAGTCCGAGCAAAGAGAGGAGGGCGCGTTCAATAACTCCGACACATACCGAGACGATGATGATATCGATGATCCAGGCGCCAAGACGGCTCTCCCATCCGGCGATGCGTAGTTCTACCATTGATGATCTCAGATATGTCTTCGATTCAGATCAGATGTATCCTTCGTTTAAAAAAATCAGGATGGATGAGTTCAGGAGAAGCCACGATCAAGGGTCTCCTGACTCTCCGGATTTAAGCCGATGACATAGACCGACTTGCCCTGTTGCTGGTACCTGTGGATCACCCGTGTTATTGCTTCGACCCCGGACTGGTCCCAGATATGGGAGTTTGAGAAGTCGATCTCTACTCTCTCCGGGTCGTTTGTATAGTCGAAGAGGTCCATGAATGATGACATCGTGCCGAAGAAGAGCTGGCCTTTCATCATATACACCTTAACGCCATCCTTTCGGATGGTGCTTGTTGCAGAGATGACCGAGATCTTCCATCCGAAGATGAGGAGGGCGAGGATAACACCCGCAATGACACCTTTAGCCAGATCGTGGGTATAGACGACGATTGCGACTGTTACGATCATGACTGCTGCATCGCCGCGTGGAATCTTATGCAGGGTTTTGATCGAATCCCATTCGAAGGTGCTGATGGCGACGATGATCATCACGCCGACGAGTGCAGCCATCGGGATCTGGGCGACGATATCGCCAAAGACGATGATCAGGGTGATCAGAAAGAGTCCGGCGACGAGGGATGAGAGCCGACCGGTTCCACCGGACTTGATATTGATGATCGACTGGCCGATCATCGCACATCCGGCCATCCCTCCGAAGAAGCCTGCGACACAGTTTGCCAATCCCTGCCCCCGGACCTCCTGATCCTTATCACTCTTTGTATCGGTCATCTCATCGACGATAGAGGCGGTCAGGAGGGATTCGAGCAGTCCGACGATGACGAGGGTTGCTGAGTAGGGGAGGATGATGAGGAGTGTCTCAAGGGTGAGTGGAACAGCCGGCAGGTGGAAGATCGGGAGTGCCCGGGTGATATCCCCCATCCCTCCGACGGTGAGGATGTCAAGTTTCAGTATAACTGCAGCAGCGGTGGCGATGACGATTGCAACAAGGGCTGGTGGTACCGCTTTTGTTAATCGGGGGAGGATGACGATGATTGCCATCGTCACCGCGACGAGGATATAGACTGCAGGTGATACCCCGACGAGGAAGGGGATCTGTGCGATGAAGATGAGGATTGCAAGCGCATTGATGAACCCGAGGACGACTGAGTACGGGATGAACTTCACGAGCTGTCCGACATTGAGGAAACCGAGTGCTAACTGCAAAATACCGGTCAGGATGGTTGCGGCAAGGAGGTATTCAAGGCCATGATCACGGACGAGGACCACCATGACAAGGGCCATTGCACCGGTTGCAGCAGAGATCATCCCGGGCCTGCCGCCTGCAAAAGAGATGACGACAGCGATGCAGAACGAGGCGTACAACCCGACCATCGGATCGACCCCTGCAATGATGGAAAATGCGATCGCCTCAGGGATGAGGGCAAGAGCAACTGTCATCCCGGCAAGAGTATCCCCCTTGATGTTTGAGAGCCAGGTCTTCTTCAGCGCGTTAATGGATAAGAGATTATTCAAATTCACGGGATATCCTCTTGATAAGATTATGTAGATCCTCTATAGATCATTAGTATCTCTTTGTTTCTAAGGTGGGTTTTATATAGTCATTCATTTACATTAAAGTATCTCGAAAGTGGGCTGAGATACTCCGACATGGTTTTATAAGCTGGAGTACCTCTCTTTACCACAGGAATGTTGGGTTTTCCGCCCCTCTATGACCGGTATCCACACAATGGAGGTTCTCATGTTTCAGACAATACTTCTTGCAATAGATGGCTCAGAGAATGCAAGGCGGGCAGCTGAGGCTGCGTGTGGCCTTGTCAGGGTAATCAACGGTGCTTCGCTTGTGGTTGTCTATGTTGCACCTAATCCTCCGTCCCAGTCACGCATCATGAAGGCGGACTTTGATGTCCATACCCTCCTCCTTGAGGATGCACAAACGGTCGCCGGACAGACCCTTGAATACATCCGGAACGCCTCCGTCCCCTATACGCTCGAAGCTGGTATGGGTGATCCCGCAACTGAGATCCTCAAGATCGGAGAGAAGATCAAAGCGGGCCTGATTGTCATTGGAAGCCGGGGATTGGGTTCTTTGAAGGGTGTTGTCCAGGGGAGTGTCAGCCAGAAGGTGGCACAGCTTGCCGCCTGTCCGGTCATGATCGTAAAATAGTTATTTTCGTCGGTGGAGGGTTGTTTATTCCTTCCGTATCGCCTTTTGAACAGTTAATGTGAGATCTTCGATCTCTTTATACTGCGGATCATCCATACCTCTTTTCTTGATCCCGCAGTCGGTTGCGATGATATGGATATCCGGTTCTTTATCACACTGATGGAGCTTTTTCAGAGCGCAACAGTCGCTGCATCCGTCAAGGACGAGGATCTTCTCTGCATCCATCAGGGCATCATCAAGGACCCCCCTCTCCGTTATCGCAGGGATGCAGGCTTCGATCTCTCCTCCGGATCTCTGAAGGAGTGCAACACCACACTGGGTGGTCAGTTTCCCGGTGTTTGAGATGCCGGAGCAGGTGATGATAGTATACCTCATACTTCCCCGAGGTTTTCATCAATCCATCCGGTGATCGCATCCCTGATCTCCCGTATCCCTGCCATCACCTCATCATCTGTTCCGGTGACAGCTTTTGGATCAGGGAAGGTCTGGTGGATCGTCTCTTTCGCCCAGGGGAAGAGCGGGCAGGTACCTGAGTCACAGAGGGTGATGAGCAGGTCCATCTCGATGCCGTCAAACTGATCGATCAGCTTCGGGGTATGTCCTGAGATATCAACACCAATCTCCTGCATTGCCTGGATGATGAGAGGGTTCATTCTGCTGGCAGGTTCTGATCCGGCTGAGAATGCGGAGTAGCGGTCGCCGTACGTTGCGTTCACATATCCTTCGGCCATCTGCGACCGACCGGCATTATGGGTACAGACAAAGAGTATCTTCTTCATTTTTTTATCACCCTGGATTGATAGTGTGGGGTCTTCCCTGATGGATGTCTCTTTTCGATCCAAAAGGATAGTGTAGTGGTTCTGGATCTTCCTGTATTATAGATCTTCATACTGTTTCACCCCGAAAGATTCCTTTCGTTCTCAGGCAGACTTTCACCAGCATCAGCATCAGCGGCACCTCGATCAGCACCCCAACAACGGTTGCGAGTGCCGCACCTGATGAGAGGCCAAAGAGGATGACGGCGGTTGCGATCGCCACCTCAAAGTGGTTCGATGCACCGATCAGCCCGACAGGCCCTGCATCTTCATAGGGTAACCTGAAGAACCGTGCAAGGATGAAGTATCCTGTAACAAAGATCAGAAGCGTCTGTATCGTCAGCGGGATTGCGATCCAGAGGATCGTCAGTGGGTTCTCGACGATGACGTCTCCTTTGAAACTGAAGAGGAGGACGAGCGTTCCGAGGAGGGCGATTATTGAGACAGGTGTTAAGTAATGGAGGAACTGCGTCTCAAACCATGCCTTCCCTTTGTACTGCAGAATCCATCTTCTGGTGAGATATCCTGCTGCAAGAGGGAGGGCGACATAAACGGCGACAGAGAGGAGGATCGTCTCCCAGGGGATCGGCATCGCAGCGACTCCGAGGAGAAATCCCCCAAGTGGTGCATAGAGGGCGAGCATTACAAGTGAGTTGATCGCAACCATCACGAGTGTTAACCCCTGGTTTCCCTTCGCAAGGTATCCCCACATCAGCACCATCGCTGTACAGGGGGCGATTCCAAGGAGGATACAGCCTGCGATGTAGCTCTGGTAGAGGTACACCTCACTCCCATCGAGGAGGATCTCGGTTCCCGGCAGGAAGTCGATGAAGAGGTACCCAAGGAAGAAGGTGGCGATCGCAAACATCGTGAAGGGTTTGATCGCCCAGTTGATCAGGAGAGTGAGGGCGACCGGCTTTGGTGTCTTTGCGGCCTTCATCACCTCCCCAAAGTCGATCTTGACCATGATCGGGTACATCATGAAGAAGAGGGCGATCGCAATCGGAATTGAGATCTGATAGACCGAAAAAGAATCGAGGGTGACGGCAACTCCTGGTGCCAGTCTCCCAAGGGCTATTCCCCCGATGATACAGAGCATAACCCAGAGAGTGAGGTACTTCTCAAAGGTACTGAGCTGTCGTCCCTCCATCGTCTCTCCCTCCTGAAGAGTTTTTATCTGCACCCGCACCCAGAACCACACTGTTTCGAACAGGTGGTTCCTTTCCCTTCCCAGACGGCAGATACGACCGTCTCGATATCTTCATCCGAGTAGTCTTTTGACCCTGCCTTTGTGATGCCGAGTTCGGTAACGACGATATGCTGATCGATTGCAACTCCTTGCTCCTCTGCAATCTTTCGGCCACATTGAACCTGACACCCGTCGAGGATGAGGATCTCATCAGAAGAAGCAATGTTCTTCATAAGCCCTTCAGCGCCGGTTGCAAGGAGTGCAACACAGGAAGCTCCGCCGTATCCCTCTTCAGTGAGCTGAATTGCGGCACAATTTGTTATCTGACCGACATTTGCAACGCCGGCACAGGGGAAGATGATCCGTTTGACGGGAAGTGCGTCTGTGGACCCGCATGAGCAGGTCGGCTGCTCTGCCATTCTTACGCACCTCCGAGGATCGCCTTGATCTCAGCAACATCCGCAACCCTTCCCGAGACCTTCAGTTCGCCATCGACCATAAGTGCCGGGGTCAGCATCACATCACGCTCCATGATGGCGGTGATATCCTCCACCTTCACGATATCGGCTGAGATGCCGAGTTCGGAGACTGCTTTTTCGACATTCTTTGCAAGGCGTTTACATTTCATGCATCCGGTTCCAAGAATTTCTACCTTCATGATTATCACCTGATTTTTGTTATTTGAGTTCTTTGTTCGTGTACCGCTCATTTTCTTCATCCCATAATAAGTCCGTAGGCAAACCCGGCAAGGGCCGAGAAGATGATCACAAGTACTGCATAGACGAGCGTCTTCTTCATCCCCATGATCCGTGAGATGACGAGGAGTGATGGGAGGCTGACGCTTGGTCCTGAGAGGAGGAGTGCGAGTGCCGGCCCCTGTGCCATCATCCCGGAGGTGTAGCCGAAGGTGGTTCCGATCACCGGCACCTCAAGGAGCGTCGGCATGTACAGGATTGTGCCGATGAATGAGGCGAGGAGTGTCGATTCGATGGAGTTTGTTCCAAAGAACGGCTGAAACGTCTCTGGAGGGAGGAAGAAGGCAAGCATCCCGAGTGCAAATGTACCGATGAGCAGGATCGGAAAGATCTTCTTTGTGAGGTCCCATGTCTCCCATCCCCACTCGGTCACCTCGTCCCGCTCAAAGAAGTAGATCAGGATATATGCCACCCCGAGCGTCAGGGCATAGATGATCGGGAATTTGATCATCCAGTCGATCTGTGCAGTGCCTGTGATCAGGATGCCTATGAGGAAGATGAAGAAGAGAGGGATCACCCATCGGGGGCGTTCTGCCTGCTGACCTGCGGGAGCCTGTGGCATCGCCGCCATCTTCTTCTTCGTCTCAGCATCATGGGATGAGAAGAGTACAGCCATGATCAGACCGATGACGATCGCGAGGATGATGGCAAAGATCGCCCTCGCAAGACCGAGATCAAATCCGAGCACCTTTGCAGTGTACACAATAGCAAGGATGTTGATCGCAGGTCCCGCATAGAGGAAGGTTGTGGCAGGTCCTATGCCGCTGCCCCGTTTGAAGAGTCCTGCGAACATCGGAAGGATGGTGCAGGAGCAGACCGCAAGGACGGTGCCTGAGACTGATGCAAGCCCGTAGGCAACGCTCTTCTTTGCATCAGGGCTGAAGTACTTCAGGATCGCCTCCTTCTGTATGAGTGCTGCGATTCCTCCGGCGATGAAGAAAGCCGGGATGAGGCAGGTGACAACATGTTCTGCGAGGTACTCTACGAGTGTCGTCCACCCCATCAGGAGTGAACCGGTTATGAGATCAATCATGGTATTTTGCATCTCCGCTGTTCATTACAATGCATTGCATTCTCTCGTCTCCGAGTATCATGATAATATCACCTGGAATAGGACACCAGCAGTGA
>NZ_JAUSCG010000168.1 GCF_030651615.1 Methanocalculus sp. | reverse complement strand
CAGGGGTCCTTATCATCGCTTTTGCAATAGCTTTTGTACCACCTGAGGTACTCACCCTGATCCCCTATGGCATCTTTGGAGGTCTCCTCGTCTTCGTTGCGATTGAACTTGGAAAGCATGGGGCAAAGACCAGCTCATATCCTATTACCATCATGATAGGCATCATCGCACTCATCGGAGGAATGACACCCGCATTCATCATCGGGATGATTGCAGCATATTGTGTGAGGAGAAGGAAGAGTGAGAGTGACACCCTCACATGAACTCTTATATACCTCCCGGATATACTACTGGATATGAGGGAAGATAAGAAAAAGATACGTGACACCCTGCGCCAAAGAAAGGATCGGCAGAGCCCTGAAGAGCGTTTTGAGAAGAGCAAGGAGATATGCCGCCATCTGATGAAGATGATCTCACCCGGCGAGACGGTATTGGTCTACACCTCAAAGGAGAAGGAGGTGAATACCGTTCCACTCATTACAATGCTCCTGACATACGGAAACCCGGTTGTCGTTCCGATCATCCAGAGTGAGGACGTCAGCCTCAGGTTATCATATATCAGAGACCTTGGGGTGCTTGTCCCAAGTACCTTCGATGTCCCTGAGCCGATCGGAAATGAGATACCAGCAGATGGTGCCGATGTCGATACGATCATCCTTCCGATGCTCGGATTCGACAGGCGAGGAGGGAGAATCGGGTATGGGGCAGGATACTATGATCGGTTCCTTGAAGGGTATCCGGATATCAGAAAGATCGGAATTGCATTCTCCTGCCAGGAGATGGAGTCGATCCCACTGGACCCCCATGACGTCATGATGGATGCAATCATCACAGAAGATGGAGTCATATTCAAGAGGGGGTGATCAGATCGTATGGAGTTAAACGGAGCGGTCATCCTCGACACCTTTGCAGAGGCATTTCCGATCTGGGTATCGCGGATCATCATAACAGCAGACTCACCTGAATGGGCGTATGCAGCGGCGGCAGAAGCAACCGGGTTTGCCACATCAAAGATCTTCTGCCCCTGTGAAGCCGGGATCGAAAGAGAATGGAGAGTTACACCTGATGGAAGGCCGGGTATCTCAGTGCTGATCTGCGGGGAAAAGAAACAGATGCGATCTCTGGTTGCAGATCGGATCTCCCAGTGCATACTGCCCACACCGACTGCATCTGCTTTCAATGGCCTGCCTGATACCAGAGACAGGTTTTATACACGCATGCATTACTTCGGGGACGGGTATGAAGAGCGATGTATCGTCGGAGGAAGACCATGCTGGCGGATTCCGGTTATGGAAGGCTACTACACCGGAGAAGAGCGGTATGGGACCGTGAAGGGGATCGCTGGCGGCAACTTTCTGGTGATGGCTGAGGAGAGTTGTGACGCACTTGCTGCTGCAAAGGCCGGTGTTGCTGCCATCACCCCGATGGAAGGGGTGATCACTGGTTTTGCCGGAGGAGTTGTCGGGAGTGGGTCGAAGGTAGGGTGTAAGAATTATCTGTTTCCGATGCCCGCAAGCACAAATCATCGCTGGTGTCCGGCATTGAAGGAGAAAATTTCCGATTCACTGGTACCCGATGGTGTAAACTCCATCTATGAGGTTGTCATTAACGGGATCAGTGAGGCGGCCATCACTTCAGCAATGAAAGCCGGAGTGGAGGCCGCAACCCGACAGGGTAAACTGCTCTTTATCGGGGCATCGAACTTTGAAGGAAGGCTTGGACCACACCAGTTCCATCTGCACGACCTCTTCAAATAGTGAGCACCATGGTACCATTTATTGAGACTATCAGGAGACCCTTATGATCGAGACGAAAAACATTCCAAAGACCTATGCAACCGTCGTCCTACTGGCGTTCATCATTGTACTCGTCATCGGAATACAGATGACATCGTATATTGTCAACATTCTTATTCTATCACTCATCATGACGATGCTGACCTATCCCTGTGTTCGCTGGATAAAAGAGAAGGGTTTTCCGGATATTGCGGCGGTCAGTATCATCACCGGAATTGCCATCCTTATCGTCGTCGGAATGATTCTGCTTATCATCACCTCCCTTCAGCAACTGATCATCGACCTCCCGCTCTATCAGGTCGAATTACAGGAGAGGCTTGCCGACATCATCATCATCCTTGATAAAATCGGTATCGATCAGACTGCCCTCACTCATCCGACACTGAATCTTCAGTCAGCTGCACTGGTGATCTCCTCATCAATGTTCTCCATCGGAGAGGCGATCATGTACCTCTTCTTCATCGGCGTTACAACCTTCTTTGCGCTTCTTGAGGCACCGAAGATCCCCGGGAGGATACGGAGCGTGTTTGGGGGGGAGAGTGAATCACTCAAACAATTTGGCAGAATGAGCAGATTCACCATTGATTTCGTTGTCGTCAGAACCCAGGCAAATGCAATCCATGGATCTCTCTTTGGAGCATTCCTTTTAGTTATGGGGGTGCATTCTGCTATCCTCTGGGGAATAATGACCTTCATACTCGGATACATCCCCTATATCGGGCTGATAATTGCCGCTCTTCCTGCGTTATTCTTCGCCTGGCTGCAATTCGGCACCTGGGGGGCGATAGCGGTTGTTGTGGCGGTCATTCTCTTGAATATCATCGTCGAAAACCCGGTGTACGCCCACCTTGCTGCAAAAAAGTTTGAGATGCCCGCCCTCATCGTCATCCTCTCACTCATCTTCTGGAGCTGGACACTTGGGATCGCAGGGCTTGTCTTTGCCGTTCCAATCACCCTCCTTCTCCTGATAGTCTTTCAGTCGAGTGATGAGACACGCTGGATTAACACACTCCTTGGCGTAGACCGGATCTTCGAAGAGATCGCAGAAGGCTCATCAGAGGAGAAAAAGAACTGAGTACTCAGGAAACGGTTAAAATTGGTACGCACACCGGAGGGATCAAGATAGTATCCGACACCCCTCCGGTGATCTCCATCCTGAATTATCCTCAAAAGAGGTGATCTGCCGATGAGATCGCACAAAGGGAAGGGTCTGCAACCCCTATTCTGCAAGAAGAGAGGTTTGTGAGGAGAGCAAAAACCTCCCGGAGGCATTCCATCATCTCACGATTCTATCGTGTATCCTGCGTTCTTCTGAGAATACAATCGTCAACAGAACGTTTCGGTACATGATGAATACCATCAGACGATCGCCAGTATCGTATGTCACCGTCCGGCCCAGGAGATTCTATCCGAATCTCTTCTGCGGGGTAGCCGAGTGCCATAACCAGGAGGATCTCATATCCCTCAGGCAATCTGAGGAGATGCGACAGGTCAGATCTCTTGATCGAGCCGAAGAGACAGCCGGAGATCCCAATCTCTGCTGCGGCAAGGAGGATCGTCTGTGCCGCAATACCGAGATCGATTGATGGATCAGGGGTACATCCCTTCGGTGCCACGATGATAATGTATGCCGGGGGTCGCTCACCAATCTCCGGACCATCCCAGTCGGGGAGGTCAAGCGCCCATAAGAGACATGACCGGATCTGAGCCGTCTCCTCCGGCTCAACAGAGAGGATATACTTCAGAGGCTGGCGATTCCTTGCAGAGGGACAGAGGCGCGCAATATCCACGAGATCACGGAGGATAGACTCTGAAAGCCTCTGATCTTCTTTAAAACGGCGGGTGCTCCGGCTCCTCCGGGTAAGGGATCTGATACATTCTTCCATAGCATTCATTTTTTCCAGTAAAGTAATAAAATCAGAGGGCCCTCCATCGTGCAGAGAAGGGATGAGATCGCGGTATGACGATCAACCGATACAGATCTTTTACAAAACGGGACATCATGGGATAAAAAAATAAAATTATCAGACGATTCAGCGAGAGGGTGATTGGAGATAAAGAAGAGTGCTCTCCCGTACCTCCGGTATGATGCAGCATTATGTCTCCTTCAACCATCTGTTTTAT
>NZ_JAUSCG010000166.1 GCF_030651615.1 Methanocalculus sp. | reverse complement strand
GTGATCATCAACAACCCCTACCTGACGACGATCTCAGCATTTGTCTTCTGTATGCTCGCAACGATTGCGATCATTGCTATTGCAAAGGTGAAGGCTTCAGCGCCTGAGGTCGTTATCCTCGCAGGTGTTGCACTCTCCTCGCTCTTTACGGCAGGGGTGATGTTCCTCCAGTACTTCAGCGATGATGCACAGCTTGCGGCGGTCGTCCACTGGACATTTGGGGATGTCGGGCGTGCTGGGTGGTCTGAAGTCATTTTCATGGGAGTAATTGTCACCATCGCCTGTATCTACTTTATCTTCAACCGGTGGAACTACAATGCAATGGATGCCGGTGACGAGACGGCAAAGGGGCTTGGGGTGAATGTCGAGCGGCTCAGGAACGTCGGGATGATCGTTGCTGCACTGGTCACCGCGGTCCTCGTCTCGTTCCTTGGGGTGATCGGGTTTGTGGGGCTTGTCTGCCCTCATATGACCCGGCGGATCATCGGGGATGAGCAGCGGTACCTGATCCCCGGCTCGATTGTGATGGGCGGTCTCCTCCTCCTTGCGTCAGATACGGTTGCCCGGCTCATTGTCGCACCGTATGTCCTCCCGGTTGCCATCCTGACGGCGTTTATGGGCGCACCGGTCTTCATCTACCTGCTGCTCCGGGGGTATAACCGATGATCCTTGGTGTTGATGAACTGAAGTTTATGTACCGGAATCAGGGGATCCTTGAGGATATCGCCTTCTCCATCAACGAAGGTGAGATTGTCGCGATCCTCGGACCAAACGGTGTCGGGAAGACGACCCTTTTAAAATGCTTAAACCGAATTCTTGTCCCAAAGCAGGGTGTCGTCTCTGTCTGTGGCGATGCGATCACCTCCCTTGACCTGATGGAGGTTGCCCGGCGGATCGGCTATGTTCCCCAGCGGGTGGAGACCGGCAGGCTGACCGGATTTGATGCGGTCCTCCTCGGCCGCCGCCCGCATATCGGATGGGATATCACCGGTAAGGATCTCCGGATTGTTGAGGCGGCATTTCGAAAGTTTGGGATCAACCATCTCCGCCTCCATTACATCGATGAGATGAGCGGAGGTGAACTCCAGATGATCGCAATTGCCCGGGCCTTTGTCCAGGAACCGAAGATCCTCCTCCTTGATGAACCGACGAGTGCGCTGGATCTGAAGAACCAGGTCGAGATCTTACATAAGATCCAGGAGATCGTTTCTGAGCACAGCATCGCTGTTGTGATGACGATGCATGACTTAAACACTGCACTCCGGTATGCGGATCGGTTTATCCTCTTAAAGGATCGATCGATCCATATCTGCGGGGACCGGAGTGTCATCACCGCCGAAGAGATAGAGGCAGTGTATGGTGTCCCGGTGATGATCGGGGAGATTTCCGGGGTGCCGTGTGTCATCCCGAGATGCCTCTGCAATGGCAATGGAAGAAAAGAAAAGATACCAGAAGAAAGAGTTGGTAGTACCTATGTGCGAAACACATGAGCATCATGATGAATTCTCCGGGGCATACCCGGCTTTTGAAGAGTGTGTGACTTTCCATGGCCATTCGTGCCCTGGCCTTGCAACGGGATATCGTGCCGCAACGGCGGCGATGCGGGCGCTTGGTGTTGCCCGCCCCTATGATGAAGAGCTCGTCGCGGTCGCAGAGACCGATGCCTGCGGGGTCGACGCGATCCAGATGGTGACCGGCTGCACCGCAGGAAAAGGGAACCTTGTGATCCATGACTATGGGAAGCATGTCTTCACCTTCTACTCCCGCGATACAGGTCGGGGAGTTCGGGTCCTGATTAAGAACCGCGAGATGCCGGGAAAAGCCGAGATGGATCTCCTCAGGAAGAAGGTCTTTGCAGGAGAGGCAACTGATCCCGAACGGAAGCGGTTTTATGAGCTGATGGCTGAGGCGACCCTTGCACTTCTGAGTATGCCGGAAGCAGATGTACTCTCACTCTCCGAGGTTGCCTTTGAACCACCAAAGATGGCACGGATCTTTGCAACCGTCATCTGTCCGGATTGCGGCGAGCCGGTTGCTGATGCGAAGATGAAGACGGTGAACGGGAAAACCGTCTGTGCCCCCTGTGCTCTGAAGAACTGATACAGAGTAGATGATACGACCAAAAACATCCCTTTTTTTGTTCTCCTATTGATGCGAAAAAAGTTGAAGTTAACGATGAACTTTTTACCTTCACCACCAGAATAGATCCTATGAAGGTACTTCCGATATGTGTATGCCTCTTTCTGGTGGCATCTCTTGCTGTTGCCGGTTGTGTCTCAGAGGCACCGCCAGCACCTCCCGGCAAGGCCGTTCTGGGATTGCCCGGAACTGAATGGGAACTCGAGACGATCTCTGTCACCTCGGTCAATCTTGTTGAAGGGACGAAGATAACCCTCATCTTCGATGAGGAAAGCCTCGGCGGCACTGCCGGGTGCAACCACTACTTTGGCTCATACAGTCTTGATGAGAACAGAATCTCAATTGGAGGAATTGGCTCGACACTGATGTACTGTGGAGACCCGGGTGTTATGGAACAGGAGAGCCTGTACCTCTCAATACTCGGAGAAGCGGCATCAGTCCGGATAGATGGGGATAAACTCACGCTCTTTGATGCAGCCGGAGCAGAAAGCCTGATCTTTATCGGAATGAAGGAGAAACCGCCGGTCGTCTCTGCCCTTCCGGGAACAGAATGGCAACTTCAGACGATCGGATCAAAGGATGGAACCGCCTCATCAGTTGTCTCCGGAACCAGTGTTACTCTCGTCTTTGATGACGAGGGTGTCAGCGGGTCAGCGGGATGCAACCGTTATTTTGGTTCATATACGGTGCATGGGAATACCATCTCTGTTGGAGCGATCGGATCGACGAAGATGCACTGCGGAGAACCCGGTGTGATGGATCAGGAGCAGCGCTACATCGCCACCCTTCATGAGATTGTATCGTTTGGGATCGATTCAGATCGACTCACCCTC
>NZ_JAUSCG010000141.1 GCF_030651615.1 Methanocalculus sp. | reverse complement strand
GTAGTGTTGCTTCCGCTGTCGATACGTTGCTCCATGAGATCGAGACCGATGATTTTGAGGCTGTCCTCGCAGACAAACGATATGAGGCGATCGGTGCGATCCTTCCGCAGGCATGTACCATCTGTGTCCGGAAGATGACCGGATCGGATATGATCGACAGGGTCGTGACGAACAAGTACCTCGGTATTCCGATCTTCCTTGCACTAATGTGGGGCGCGTTCCAGCTCACCTTCGCGGTTGCAGAGCCTTTCATGGCAGGAATTGAGTATGTTTTCGGCTGGCTTGGTGAAGCGGTGGCAGCATCTGTTGGTTCTGCATGGCTTGCATCTCTCCTCGGTGAAGGGGTGATCGGCGGGGTCGGTGGTGTCTTCGTCTTCGTTCCGAATATCTTCATCCTCTTCCTGCTCCTTTCGATCCTCGAAGGAAGCGGGTACCTCGCTCGTGCGGCATTCATTATGGATCGCCTGATGTATGCAATAGGATTGCCGGGAAAATCGTTCATTCCGATGCTGATGGGCTTTGGCTGTAATGTTCCTGCTATCATGGCGACCAGGACCATCGAAGATGATCGGGATCGTCTCATCACCATTCTGGTTAATCCGTTCATCTCCTGTGGAGCAAGGCTGCCGGTGTATGTCCTCTTTGCAGGTGTCTTCTTCGGAGCGGCTGCCGGAAATGTTATATTCGGACTCTATGTCCTTGGAATTGCAGTAGCCATCCTCTCGGCAAAGCTCTTCAGAAGCACAATACTTCCGGGTGACTCATCCGCTTTCATCATGGAGATGCCACCCTATCGGATTCCAACAGTAAAAACGGCACTTCTGAATATGTGGGAGAAGGGATCGATGTACCTGAAGAAGGCTGGTGGCATCATCCTGATCGGATCACTGTTCGTCTGGTTCCTTGCTTCGTTCCCCTTCGGTGTGGAATATGGTGGTGAAGAGAGTTTCGCAGGGATGATCGGCCATCTGCTTGAACCGCTTGTCGCCCCGCTCGGTCTTGACTGGAAGATTGCTGTTGCACTCCTCTTTGGATTCGTTGCAAAGGAGATCGTCGTCAGTTCACTTGGTGTTCTCTATGGTTCAGGAGAAGAAGCTCTCTCTGATGCACTGCTTGCAGATCCTGCACTCTCCGCAGCAGCAGCACTTGCATTGATGGTCTTTGTCCTTCTGTATATGCCCTGTGTCGCAGCACTTGCAGTTATCAAAAAGGAGACCGGGTCATGGCGCTGGGCAGGCTTCTCAGTCGTGTATGGACTTGTGGTTGCCTGGGTACTTGCGTTTGTCACCTACCATGTGGCAGGAATCTTCCTTGGAGGTATGTAAACCATGTCTGAACAAACAAAAATGGTCTTCTCACTCCTGGTCGGCATACTCTATCTCCTTGCAGGAGTTGGAGAGATCATTGTATCGGTTCTGCCGGATATCGGGATCCCTGAAATCTTACAGATTCCAGGAGATCTGATCGGTGGCCTCGTCCTGATACTTGTCGGTCTCGTCCTCCTCTTCGGTGCCAGGGAGCTCTCCCTTGGAACCCATGAAGGGGTCGCATATATGCATGTTGGGATCGCGTTGGCCGGGATCTTTGGGATGGTTGCATTCCTCTCGCTCTGTGCAGAATTTGTCACACTGGCGATCTTTGAGGGTGAACCGGTCTCATTTGGTCTCTTCTCAGCAGAGATTACACCACAGATCTACCTTGCCCTGATTGCCCTCTATGGATTCATCATCTGGGGTAAGGAGTTCTCAAGCGGTCTACTGAGGGATTAGGATGATCCGGGATATCGCCGAAAAGGTTGCCGGAGGGGGGATTGCTATCTCCCTTCTTGCAGCAGATCTTGGAATCTCACAGGAACGGCTTCTCAATCAGCTTGAGATGATGGAGCATATGGGCTATCTCAGCCGGGATGCAGCCTGCACCCCCGGAGAAGGGATGCCAGCATGTGCCTGCTGTAGTGGGTGTTCAAAGAAAATGGGGGATATGCCCACCCGTCTCACGCTCACCGAAAAAGGGCGGCGCCTCATCAGATCCCAGGTGGAGTGAATGTGACTTCGGATTTACTCTTCTCCAGCTGCATACCCTATTCGAAAGTGTATGGGTTGCCAGAATCATTATTGATCTCTGGTGCATACCATACTGCATGTCAGATGAGCAGAAACCACGAAATGTCATTGTGAAGACCACAATGGGCGACTTTACCCTTGAACTCTTTGAAGATATGCCGGTGACGGCAGGAAACTTTGCAACCCTTGTTGGAAAAGGCTTCTATAATGGTACCGTCTTCCACCGAATCATCGCCGGATTTATGATCCAGGGGGGCGACCCGAAAGGAACCGGAACCGGAGGTCCGGGTTATACGATCAGGGATGAGTTCTCACCAAAGAGGAAGAACGTCCGGGGAACTATTGCGATGGCAAACGCCGGACCAAACACCGGCGGAAGCCAGTTCTTCATCAATCTTGTTGATAACAATTACCTTGACTCAAAGCATCCGGTCTTTGGAAAGGTCATCTCCGGTATTGAGGTTATCAATGCGATGGGAAAGACACCGACCGACAGAAATGATCGGCCAAAGACCGAAGTGAAGATCATCTCGGCAACATTTGCCTGATCTCTCCTTCTTATCTCCCTTTTTTAGTGATGATGGTCTCGGCGAGTGCGGAAATTCCATCTAAAATAACAGATCTCCGCTCTGATGCCATCAGATCCGATGATGCAATCTCATCGTCATAAGGGAGGGATCGAATCATGGTAAACGGGTGATCGGAGCCGAGGGTTGTAATAGCTCTCTGATACTCCTCTTCTGATCGCACTTTGTTGATGACAAGTGTTCGATCAGAAATTCCGAGTTCTCCTGCGAGTTCTGCTGTTCTGCATGCGGTTTTAAGAGCGTTTGTCGTCGGCTCGGCAAGGGCGATAAGATGTGAAAACCCTTTTCCAAGGCCACGGCCGAGATGTTCAAGCCCTGCTGGTGTGTCCATTAAGACTACTTCACCCTCCTTCACCCTGACCTTCCGGATGATCCCCCGGATCAGGGTGTTTTCCGGGCAGAGGCAGCCTCCGCCGGCAGAATCAACCGTTCCCATGACGAGGAGGCCGATGCCGTCTGTGGTCCTCTTCCCACACCTGTCAATGAGGTCGGAGAGGTCGGGGTTTAAGACGACCACCCCTCGCCCCCCCATCTTCTCTTCAATGTATCTGCGGTTCTTTGTGATCGGGGTGATCTCATCCCTGGTATATCCAAATGAGCTGGCGAGGTCTTCCTGAGGATCGGCATCGATCGCAAGGACGGAAAACCCCTTCTCAGTAAGATTTCTGGCAAGAAGGGTGGTGAAGGTGGTCTTCCCGACACCACCTTTCCCGGTGACGATCACCCGGAGGCCCGGTAACGTTGTACTCTGCTTTGTAGAATCTCTCGTTTTAGATGCCAAGCGCCTTCCTCTTCTCTTCGATATGTGCGATGATCAGATCAGCCGCTTTTACGGGGTCTGGCTCCACTGCAAACCTCGCATGCACAACATCTTCAAGACCGTTTGTCAAAAGGTCGACGACTGCCGGGCTTCCGCTGATATTTGGCATCGGACCAAGCACCGTGTAGACGCCGGAAGCAACGAAGTATGACCCGATAGCAACCGCCTTCTGTGAGTACCATTCAGGTGCTGCACCGGCAACCGGGAGCTGATGAATCCCGACACCGAGGATGTTTGCAATATTTGCCAAGAGGACGAGGATCCGTGAGCAGTCAACGCATGATCCCATGTGGAGGACCGGCGGAATGCCGACGGCTTTACAGATCGCCTTTAAGCCATCCCCTGCAAGGAAGGCGGCATCCGGAGTGAGAAGACCTGCTTTTCCGGAAGCCACTGCGGCACAACCGGTCTCGACACAGAGGATATCGTGTTTGATCAGCTCTTTTGCAAGGGTCACATGGCCAAAGTCATGTTTAATCTTCGGGTTATTGCAGCCGACGATTCCAACTGCTCCACGGATCTTTCCGGATGCGATTGCATCAACGAGTGGCTGAAGGGTGCCCCCAAGAGCTGCGGTGATCGCTTCGACTGAGAAACCGGCATTCACCGCAACCGGCTTGCCGGGTATGAAGACCTTCGCAGGATCTCTGTTTCTGAAGTTCTCGACTGCTGTTCTGACGATAACCTCTGCTGCTTCTGTTGCGTTCTCAGGCGAGAATTCAACATAGTAAGAACCTGGTATAATCGCTTTTGGGCTGGTTGAGATGATCTTTGTATGGAAGCAGCTAGCGGTTCTTGGCAGTGAAGGGAAGATGCACTGGTAATCGACGATCATTGCTTCGAGTGCACCTGTTGCGATGACGAGCTCCTGATTGAAATGGTTGCCTGCCATCGGGATGCCCCGCCTCATCAGAAGCTCGTTTCCGGTGCAGCAGAGTCCGATAAGGTTGATGCCTGTTGCACCGTATTTCTTAGCAAGAGCGAGCATCTTTTCACCCTCTGCTGCTGTTACGATCATCTCCGAGAGCATCGGATTATGGCCGTGAAGCGTGATGTTCACCTGGTCCTCTCTGAAGACCCCGAGGTTCATCAGCGATTCGCATGGCGTGGGTGTCCCAAAGAGGATATCAGATACGTCGGTTCCCATCATCGATCCTCCCCATCCGTCGGCAAGAGCCGTCCTGAGCCCATGAAGCAGCATATTGCCATAGTGGGCGCCGACTCCCATGTGGACCCGGTGCATCGCCTCAACGATCTCGCGGTCAATGCCTCTTGGGAGGATGCCCGCCTCTTTCCAGATGGCATAGGTGGCATCCGGTGCCCTCTTGCAGAGCCCAAGCTCCCCTTTTATCGTCCCAAACTCTTCAAGGAGTGCGAGCGCCAGATCATGGGCGACCTCGTTTACTTCACGATCGGTTGGGATGTTATACTCTTCTGCGATTGCACAGAGTTTTTTGGAATCGGTGATCCTATAACCTGCTCCTTCTCCCTTTCCAACAAGCAGGAGCGTTTCAACGATCTCCCTCCCATGATCGGAGTGGGATGCAGCACCTGTTGCCAGCGTATCAAGCAGGTTCCGGGCGACGATCAGATCTGCATCTGCACCACAGACACCCCGATCACGATGACGCTCAGGTATGATCCGGCAGGGGCCCATCGTGCACCGGCTGCAGGAGAGACCGGTTGAGCACCATTTGCAATGCGGCTCCTGCATCTCGCTCCTGTCCCAGATGGTCTCAATACCCTCCTGAAGACAGTGTTCGATGACTTTCTTTGCCATCTCGTCGATCGTCCGTTCCTCGACCTTCTCATGAATAACTTTCGGGTTCATCAGTGACATCTTCGCCCGGTCAAGCTCACAGGTCTCCATCTTCTCGCCGACAAGGTGTAGTGTCGGCTTTTTTGTTCCATCAGACATTACCATCCACTCCTTTTTGTGAGATGCAGCACTCACATCTCATATCCGATGAAAGAGCGCAGGGGCTCTTATAGTTAATGGTTGAAGGTGTGTATCGGAGCAATCAGACAGATTTGTGAGTTTATCTCCTCTCTTTTCCGGAAATATTTCTTTACTTGCAGGGTTGAAGGGACGGAGCAGGAAGTCTCCCTGTGACAGCTGTGTGCAGGTCACTCAAAGGAATGGTTTCTACTTCTCCCATGTAAGCGGGATCAGAAAGGGACTAGGTAACAATTTGTAAGAAAAATCGGAATTGAATTCCGAAGGCCAGGGCCGGGACTCGAACCCGGGTCAAAGGATCCACAGTCCTATAGGATGACCAGCTACCCTACCCTAGCATAAATGCTCATTATAATTGCCAGTAAACACTATTTAATCTAACGGATTGAACCTGTCAGGCACCAACCCTTGTACGAAGAAGAGGTCTCAAAAGAATTTTAATACTCCGAATGCGTTATAGAGTATCACTTTTCGGGTTTATCCCGTGTATTACGGTTTTTGGGAGGGGGAATCAGAAATGGCAAAGGACAATATCAGAACACCGATCGTCTGTGTGCTTGGGCATGTTGATCACGGAAAGACATCACTTCTGGATAAGATCCGTGGCTCAAAGGTCTGCGCATCTGAAGCGGGGTCGATTACACAGCATATCGGGGCGACGCTGATACCTATCGAATCGATACGAAAGATGAGCGGCCTTAAAAAAGATGCCGATATCAATATCCCCGGCCTCCTCTTTATTGATACTCCCGGTCACCGCGCCTTCACAACCCTCCGCGCACGTGGTGGTGCCCTCGCCGAAATTGCGATCCTTGTGGTTGATATTAACGAGGGTTTTAAACAGCAGACACTGGAGGCACTTCAGATCCTCAGAAACTGTAAGACCCCCTTCGTCATCGCTGCAACAAAGGTCGATAAAATCCCGGGATGGCGGGTTCATCCCGATGAACCGTTCCAGAAGACCTATGCAAAACAGAATGAACGGGTGCAGGGAATCCTGGAGACCAAAATCTACGAACTTGTGGGAAAACTCTCAGATCTCGGCTTTAATTCTGAACGGTACGATCGTGTCCGGGACTTTGCCAGGAACATCGCCATCGTTCCATCTTCAGGGATAACGGGTGAGGGGATACCTGATCTTCTGATGGTGATGATCGGTCTTGCCCAGCGTTACCTCACCGAGTCACTCAGAATAACAGTTGACGGGCCGGGTCAGGGGACGGTTCTTGAAGTGAAGGAGGAGCGCGGTCTTGGGATGACCCTGGATCTGATCCTCTATGACGGAACGATCAAGGTCGGTGACGAGATTGCAGTTGCCGGTGCATCCGGATGTATCGAGACGAAGATCCGCTCACTCTTAAAACCGAGACCGATGAAGGAGATTCTTATTGAAGATCGGTTTGAGCGTGTGAAGTCGGTTACTGCGGCAGCCGGTATTAAGCTTGTAGCTCCGAATCTGGATGATGTGATCGCCGGATCTCCTCTCCGCGTAATCAAAGGAGACCGCCAGAAGATCATCGATGAGATCGATGCCGAGATGCAGACTGCAAACATTAAGCTCTCCAATCTTGGGATCAGTATCAAGGCAGATACTATCGGGGCGCTTGAGGCGCTCTCAAAGGAGCTCGAGTCAAAAGAGATCGAGATCATGCGTGCCGATGTCGGGCCGGTGAGCAGGCATGATATCATTGAACTTGAGACGATGAAAGAGCCTCTCCATAAAGTCATCAT
>NZ_JAUSCG010000140.1 GCF_030651615.1 Methanocalculus sp. | reverse complement strand
GGGATTAGCCTGTTTTCGATCCTAAACTCAGATAGTATTTGTAAAGAAGTTAATTATATTAAATAGATATGATATATAAAATTAACATTAATTATTTAATTTACCCGCACAACCTTTTACTGTCCGGCATTTGTTTGAGTGGTTAATAAAAGCCGGTGACTGTAAAGGGTGATAATCAGTGACTTCTCTAGACAAAAACACACTAATTATTGGTATTATACTGGCATTGATGATGCTCATCATGCCGGTAGCTGGAGCCACAACAGAGCTCCAAATCGTAAAATATGCATCAGACGGTGAGACCGTTCTGAATGAAACAACCGTCTCCTATGAATGGATAGAAACAAATCTTCCGGTTATTGGAGATGGTGTGACCCATTACTATCTTCAGGGTCCGGTCTTTGATGATCCATGGAACGATGCTGAGGATCTGAACCTGAAAGATCAGGGAGCAGTGAAGGGATCAGATGTTAAGGATCTCTGTGAGATCATCGGTGGCGCATCACCAGGTGATATCATCAAAATTAAAGCCAACGATGGCTTTTCAAAGAACTTCCCTTATGCGAATGTCTATACCCCTGAATCCAGACAAGGCCCGATCGGGATCACCTGGTATCTTGACGGGGACGGATATGTTCCTGGTTATTCAAGTGGCATGAAGCTGATCTTCTTTGCGGATACATCAGTAAATCCCGATGGATTGAACGTTTTTGGCATCTCCGATATGAAGGAGACCTTCCCGGAGGAGTACTGGTACTACTATGAAGCTGGCATTCCGACAACAACAGGCCTGTCAGTGAAGTATGTCAGCAGGATCGAGATTATGAGCAACGAGGAGCCACCTGCAGGTCCTGCAACTCTCTTTGACGGTGAACTCGATCTGCAGGATGAGACCTTTTCACTTGAGGCAACATCCGGAACCTCGTACGATGTCGAGCGTCTCACCCCGCTTGGTGCACTTGATGCAGCAGACCTCAACCTCACCGTGAATGACAAATCATTTGGCACAAAGGGGATCCTCCTGCTGGATGGAATAAACGAATACCTCTATGATAAAACAGCAGGGACAACCTGGATATGTACTGTCAACGGACAAACCCTTGACGACTATGGAAGCCCGGATACCGATGGTCTGAACATTTACGAGCTTAAGGACGGTGATATCGTTGAGTTCTATTTCGGTGTCAAACCGGTCACTCCGGAGACTGCAACCGCATATATCAGAATTGAAGTCTCAGTTGGTGGCGGCACTACACCGGAGGACTGGACACTGGAACTTAATGGAAAGTTAAACGAAATTATTGATAAGACCTCCTTCGAAGAAGGAGTGGACTGTGATCATAGTGCCACCTACACCGATGATGATGGCAACGTCTGGAGTGGAATGCCACTCTGGTTCCTTGTTGGATATGTCGATGATGACAAAAAACATGGAAATAATGCCTTTAACGATGAGCTTGCAGAACAGGGATACTCAATCAAGGTCATTGCAGGTGATGATTACAGCATCAACTTCCAGAGTGCAGCAGTTGCTCGGAACGACAACATCATCGTCGCAAACAAGCTCAATGGTGAGCCACTCCCGGCAACCATCGGGGAGAAGAACAAACCCTGTTTCCCACTCCAGCTCGTCGGATCAGACGTATCCAGCGGGCAGAAGATCGGCAATATCGCAAAGGTAGAGCTGATCGGACTCCCTGAGCCAGAGACCGAATGGAGTATCCTCCTGGATGGAGCTTTCAGGAGAATACTGACTCAGTCGGAGTTTGAAGAGGGGGTTGCATGTGGTCATGCCGCTGCCTACACAGATGCAGACAACAATGTATGGACAGGAGTTCCGCTCTGGTACATCCTCGCGATCGTCGATGATATCAATGCTGACAACCACTGGAAGTTTAACGATGATCGGTCAGATACCGGATACACTGTAACCATATCAGCTGAAGATGGCTATTCAAAAACCTTCAATAGTGCCGATATAGCACGAAACAACAACTATATCCTTGCAAACAAGATGAATGCAGCGCCGCTTTCAGCTGAAAACGGCTACCCGCTCAAACTCCAGGGTCCTGACCTGACCTCGGGTCAGCGTGTTGGCACCATTGCATCCATCAAGCTCAACGGACTCCCCGAAGAGCCGCAAGAAGGCGAATGGGTACTGACCCTCAAAGGAAAACTGATAACAGCCACCATCTCACAGAGCCTCTTTGAAGAAGTGGCTGCTGCACATGGAGAAACGTACGACGACGGTGTCAGTACCTGGAGAGGGGTTCCACTCTGGCTCCTGGCAGCACTTGTCGATGACGATAAGATGAGAGGAGCGAACTCCTTTAACGAAGATCTTGCAGAAACCGGCTATACGGTCATCGTATCTTCCGGTGGTGCATCACCGTACAGCAAGGACTTCACAAGCCAGGATATAGCAGAGAACAAATCCAACTATATCGTTGCAAATCAGGTAAATGGAACCGCAATACCCGGCAATGCCTTCCCGCTCCGCCTTGTTGGAGAGGGTGCGCCCGGCAGCAAGAGTGTCGGCAACATCGAGACGATCGAGCTGACCGCATTTGATGTACCTACCGAAGCACCAACAGTTCGCATCGTCAGATATGCAGCAGATGGGGTTACAGTTGTCAACGAAGTGACGAAAGACTACCTCTGGATGAAAGAGAACCTTCTGGTTTATGGAGGCGAAGACGGCATCCGACTCCGTTTCCAGGGTCCGACCTTCGATCCGAATGACCTCTGGAATCCGGCTGAAACTATTAATCCGGGTAAAGTCGATGAAGTCGTACGAGGCACATCGATCAAAGATCTCTGTGATCTTGTAGGTGGAGCTCCCGAAAACAGCGAGATCATCTTACGAGCCTCCGATGGCTATGAGATGAAGATCAATGACACGAACCTGAACTCGCCACTTGAACGCCAGGGTGAAGCCATCATCGCATGGTGGACAGAACGCCAGGGATATGTCCCTGATTACTCAGATGGATACCGCCTCTTCTTCAATGCCCCCGACGGTGTCTTCGGAGCAGACGACATGCGGGCAACCCTGAAAGAGGACTACTGGCATTACTACTGGTCAGACGGCATCCAGTATCCATCAGCTGCAGGCTGCTCAAACAAACTCATCTCCACCATTGAGATCCACACCGGAGCACGTGAAGACTGGTCACTTATCCTGACCGGTGCAATCTCAGACACCATAGCACGATCGTACTTTGAATCGGGAAAAGCCTGCACGATGGGAGGTCATGGTTTCATCTAT
>NZ_JAUSCG010000138.1 GCF_030651615.1 Methanocalculus sp. | reverse complement strand
GGAGATCGTCTCACTCGCCAGATGCAGGGATCATCCTGATGGTTCTTTTGAGGTTGATGCCGTCTTCACCCCTGAGTCTCACCGTGGCCGTGGCCTCTCCCGGCTGGTGGTGGGTGCACTCGTTGAGGCATGCTATAACGAGGAGCTCCTGATGTACGCTGTGCAGCACCTGAAGAAGTTCTATTCAGAGTTTGGTTTTGTTTCTGTTCCTGAAGGGGCACTCTCTGCTTCAGTTCGGGAACGGTACCTCTGGGCCGCCGGAAACATGGAAGGGGCTGAAGTGATCCCGATGAAGCGGCCTTCCGGAAGACCTTCACTTCTCACCCGTGTCGATACCCATAAATAGCTAGCCTCCCAAATCTGGTAATCATGCAGATGCCTGATGCAGGAGATCTCCCGGTATTAAAGGCGATAGCCCTCCTTGGCGGATGCCGCGGCCCGGTACGGGTTTCTACACAGAGTCTCAGCACGACGCTTGGAACGAGCCCTCAGACGATATCACGCCGTTTAAAGGCCCTTGAATCGGCTCACCTGATCAACCGGATGATTGATCCTTCCGGCCAGTCGGTGACGGTGACGAAAGGGGGTGAGGAGGTTCTCAGGAGGGAGCATGCCGAATACTGCCGGATATTCTCCCGTACCGGAGGGCATTTCATCCTTTCAGGGATGGTTATCTCCGGTCTTGGCGAGGGGCGGTACTATATGTCCCTTGACCATTACAAAACCCAGTTCCGGATTAACTGCGGGTTTGAACCGTTTCCCGGCACCTTAAACCTCAGGCTGAACCAGCAGAGCATACCTGTGCGGAAGAGGCTTGAATCACTCGAGTGGATGACCATTCCAGGTTTTTCAGATGAACACAGGACATTCGGAGAGGCACGCTGCCTCCCATGCAGGATTCAGGGGATACCCTGTGCTCTCATCGTGCCGGGGAGGACCCACTACCCTGAGGATATCGTCGAGCTGATCTCTGGCGCTCCTCTCAGGGAAGAACTTCAATTACAGGATAACGATATCATCGAGGTGGAGATCGGATATGATTAACGAAGCAATAAACGCACTCAGGGAGGGCAGATTCGTCCTCATTTACGACTTTGACAACCGTGAACGGGAGACTGATCTCACGATCCGATCTGATCTGATCACCGCAAAAGACATCCTCAGAATGAGAAAGGACGGGGGAGGGCTGATATGTACAGCAATACATCCGGATGCGGCAAAGACCCTCGGACTCCCGTTTGCATCTGATGTCTTCTCCCGGTGCGGAGAACTTGGTGAGAAGGAAGGGGATGTCCCCTATGATCGGAAGAATCATTCATCCTTCTCACTCTGGGTGAATCACAGGAAGACCTTCACCGGTATCACCGACCATGACCGTGCCCTCACCATCTCAAAGATCGCAGATCATGTTCATGCAGCAATGAATGGTGGCGGACTCCCCCCGTTTGGAGCAGAGTTTCGGACACCGGGCCATTCGGCGATCCTCCGGGCAGCTGACACCCTCCTTGACCAGAGGCGGGGCCAGACCGAACTCTCAATTGCCCTTGCTCTTATGGCAGGGATCACCCCTGCGGTGACCGTCTGCGAGATGCTTGATGATGAGACCGGCAATGCTCTCGATAAAGAGAAGGCTCAGGCATATGGAGAAGAGCATGACTTCCCGTTTGTAACCGGGGATGATATCATCGAGGCGTGGGAGAACTGGAGAAGAGAGTCGGTTTCATAAGTATGCTTACGGGGGTATGTGTAGATACTCTTCTCCTGTGAATACGTTTTTGAACCAAATGAACCTTCAGGATTTACATCCTAGCAAACGAATATTTATTATTTAAACTTTTTTAAAGAAACTTTTTCTACTTCTAAATTAGTTATACTCTATAAACATTTCAAACATGTATTATGAAAAACTTAAAAACAGATGGTAAAAATGAAAACAATGTATTTTGAAAAAAAATTTGGAATCTCAATCGATGACTTAAAATCGACAATCGAAATTGATGATGTTATTGAAAAAAAAATTGGAAGGGCCCTGAGAGTTAAAAAACAAGAGAGTTTGTTGATTAATCATGCAGGGTGCGTATTCAGTTTAAAAGATTATGAGATAGATAAAAAAATTGAATCTCTGATGTAAAATCAAATTGAATAATATGGTAATTATAGATGATTTTTTTAAATTGTATGATGATGAATATCTACCTGCATATTCAGATTTGGTTGCGTATATCTCAGATAAACCCGTAAATATGTTATTAGATATTGAAGCAACATTCAGCCATTTAATGGTGCATCTAAAATATCCTGATAAAGAGATATCTCAAGATAATTTAGATAAGGCATACAATCATCTAATGCGACTTATATTGGATTGTCATAAATTATTGTGGATTTCAATTTCAGATCCAATTGATAAAATTTATAAAGACGAATCCATGCGAAAATTTACAATTAATAGCCAAGAGTCAATTTTCATAAAAAAATATAATGACTTCAAAAAATCTGCGAAAGAAGCCAGAAGAATTGAGATGAAATCTGTTGGTATAAATTCCCTTGATGCAATCAAAAAATACCGTGAAACAAATGAATTAGGACTTTCTCTTTTAGAAGATATTGATGAGGATAAAATACACTATTATGAAAAATTTAGAATTTATATATATTTAAAGCAACAATTAATAGGTATCTTAATTGGGGGAGTAATTGCGAGCATTATTGTAACATTGATTTTTAATTATTTTGGAATCTGATCTGAAAAGGATTTCGAACTAATCCCACATTAATCTTACTCATTTTTTTTAAAAAAAAGTAATTTAGGGTCTGATCGCCACAAGGGCGTCATAGACCATCTTTTTATAGGATTCAAGGTTTGGATTGTACTCCTTTTGTGCCATTTCAGCATCAGGAGATTCGCCAAACGAATCGATCCGGTCCAGTGTTGCTTCGGCAGAGTCAAGCACCCAGAGATCCCGGATATCGCGGTCAACGACCGTCACCGTCTCGGCACGGACAGAGATGAGTACTTTTCCATCCGGTGTCTCGTAGGCATTCGGCTTTCCGACGACCGCAACGAAGGCGGGCGGTTCTACCTTCGCAACCTGCTGCATCGCCTCAGGCTGGTATGATCCTGCGGTGACGAAGAAGGTCCCGGTGGGATCGGCCACCCGTACCCGGTACATGCTGTGCTGTTCACCAACCTTCTCCTTCTGGGTGAGCGATCCGACAATGAAGATCCGGTTCGACCGCTCGCCTGTTGGAAGGAGCACATAGGTCGGGCTCTTTTCATCTTCGCCGACACGGAAGGAATGCCGGGCATCCCTGAGTTCGGCGGCAAAGATCCGTTTTGCTGGTTCACGAACATAACTCTGGATTCGCTCGGTCATGCCTGATCACCTCCGGCACGGTTTATAAGAGCAGTATGTCTGCTCATATCAAGGGACAGCCATTCGGCCTGATTGGCAATGAAGAGGTCTTCAAACTCACGGCCGGTCACCCGGAGGTACCGTCCGAGTGCACGTTCGGTGAGCTGGCGGACGACCTCATCGGCGCCAAGAGGCTGGTTCTCAGCGATATCCTGTGCATCTGCAAGGGTCATCGAGAAGAGAGCCTCGACCACATCGCGCTGAAGCAGGACGTTTCGGGCAAGGTGGCCGTCATCCAGGGTGCCTCTGATCCGAAGGTCGTACCTGAAGTTCGGCTGAAACTCATGAACCGGGCAGAAGTTCTGCCGTGATAGGACACGGTTGCACCCTTCCACCGGGCATCGTTTGACGATCCCTGAGCCTGAAGCGATATGGACTATCGCACCTGCAATCGTAGTTCCTCCACGGGAGATCTCAATCTCGGCATCCTCATCAGGGAATGCGGTCGACTGTGTCAGGTTGACGGAGAGGCGGTCATTGAACTCTTCAACAACGGCATAAAAGAAGGTATAGACGGTATTCTGAGCTATCTTCTCCCTCCCGTCACCCGCCCAGATGACAAACTTCACCACACCGGTCTCATCACCGACAAGGCCGGTCTGGAGCATCCGGTCGCTCTTACTCTCCCACTCCTGCACAAGTTTCACCCGGATCGTGGCGATGCCGGGGGAGAGTTCTGCAACAGGGGTCATCGGAGGTGGGGAGAGTGGGCGATCCTCAACCGGGGTGACGATTGCACCCTCACCGATCGAGACTCTGGGAGCACCACGGAACGTTCCCATGGTGGCACCTTCGATCGCATACCATTCACTCTGTTCAAGACTTAAAACACCGGCATTTGCCCAGAGAGTGAAGGCATATGCACCATCGGCGTTTGCGATGATCCCATTCTCTTTGATCGCATCTGAGACGGAGGGCTCAACGGCGATGATCTTTCCTTCAAACCGTGGCAGAGCCTCTTCCTGAGCTCCTGATCCCGCTTTAACCTCGATATCTGTGTCATCCACCGGTGTACATCCGGCCGGATCGATCGTTAAGGAGAGACGGCCGTTATACTCCTCAACGGCGGCATAGAGAATTGTATAGGCCTGATCCTGAGCCAGTACCATATCAGATCCCCCTCTCCAGACGGTGAACTTCACGGTGCCGCTCTCATCTCCAAGGAGGCCGGTCTGCTGCATCCGTTCATGCCTGACATCCCAGTTCTGAAAAATCTTGGCAGTAACAGAAGCAACTCCGGGAGAGAGATCTGCAATCCGGGTGATACGGTGGGTGAGGGGACGGTCTTCGTTGATCGGAGAGATGACCGTTCCT
>NZ_JAUSCG010000136.1 GCF_030651615.1 Methanocalculus sp. | reverse complement strand
CCAGACTTTGAGGATGGGATCGTCTGTTGGTTCAATCTCCACGATAATATCTTTATAATCGGGCATGCCGGTTGCATGGGTATATCCACCAGTAATCGCGTTTGCAAAGGGTCCAAGTGCGATAAAGACACATTTTTCTTTGAGGTCAACTGTCTCTTCTGTTGTGAGTACGACAGATCCATACGCACTCGTCACCCTTACCCGGTCTCCGGATTCGATCCCGAGTTCGAAGAGGTCCATCGGATGAATGAAGAGGGTGGATGTGGCGTTTCGGTACCCCTGCGAGAGTTTATGCTCAACGAACGCACCCTGGGAAATTGTTCTGCCAGATGAGAGTATAAACGTCATTCTTCGCCTCCCTGAAGTGCTTCAACGACACGGGCGACCCGGATAGCCTGATTTGGACAGTGATCCTCGCAGGTCTTGCAACCTGTGCATTTCTCTTCATGGAGCACCTTGTTCTGGCCGGTATCTACCCGCATGATCACCTCATCTGATGTGGATGTCCCGCTTGAGCGGAGTGACGGATCGATCTCTCTGTTCACCGGGCAGGAGACCGAACAATTCCCGCACCCCATGCATTTCTTCTGATCGATCGAGATATGATACGTGCCTTTGAGTGTCAGCTCTTCTCTCCTCTTATATTCAAGGATCCTGCCGCTAGCGAGGACATCTTCCGGGCAGGCCTCTATACAGAGGCCGCAACGGATACAATGACCTTTTTTAATCTCAGGCTGCCAGACTCCGGCACGCTGGACCACATTAATTGCATCTGGTGCCGGGCAGATCATCATGCATGCAAGGCAATGTGTACACTCTTTCTCTGTTGTTTGTGGAAAGTCCCGGAAGTAGGAAGGACTCTTGAGAGGTGCTGTTTTAGCAGTGAGGAATGATCGTATCCAGGTGGGGCGGAGGAACTCCTTGATGTAGTAAACAAACGAAAACACTGGGCTTACCTCTCCGTACAGGCGATGCAGGGATCTGAACTGATGAAGATCGCAGTGATGTCTGCTGCCGACTGTGCATTTTTCAGCATTGCATGGGCACAAACCTGAATATTCATGATCGAAGGTGTCTGGATGGCTATCTCAAGAATTCTGCCGTGTTCATCGGTTGTGAGGTCATAGAGGAGTTCTCCTCGCGGAGCTTCTCCTCTGTACCGGACCGTTCCTGCTTTGATCGTGCCTCCACCCCGGATTGGGCCTTCTTTCATCAGAGCAAGGGCTGTTCGGATCAGTCCTGTACTCTGAAATACCTCCTCGAACCTGACCATGATACGTGCATAGTTGTCTCCTTCATACCGGATGACCGGTTTAAAGTCAAGAAGACGATATGTCGGGTGTATATTCCTGAGATCATCTGGAATTCCACTTGCTCTGGCTGTTGGACCGGCCGCATGAGCTTCAATTGCTGCCTCCTTTGTCAGAAGACCGACGCCTTTTGATCTGAGTCCGATTAATGGTCCTGTCTCAAATATTCTGACGAACCGGGAGAGTTCGGAGTCTATATGATCGAGTGCGGTCCTGAGAGATGCTGCACCATCTGCTGAAAGGTCGCATCTGACACCACCGGGGATAATGAATGCACAGGTGACCCGGGCACCCGTGATCAGTTCGAGCTGATCCATCACCGTTTCACGGAGGTTCAGCAGGTACATCGCAAGCGTCTCATGCTCAATTGTGTAGCAGTATGAATAGTTTGCAAGGAGGTGGCTCTGCATTCTATCGAGCTCGTTCACGATCACCCGGAGATATGCGGCACGTTCAGTAGGAGCAATTCCACTGACGTTCTCAACTGCTTCGATGAATACGTAATTATGAACGACCGAACAGATCCCGCAGACCCGCTCTGCAAGGAACATCACCTCCTGCCAGGGTCTCCCACGCATGATCCGCTCAATCCCTTTCTTCACATAGCCGAGTTCGACTTCAGCTGAAAGAACAAACTCGCCTCGTGTCTCACATTTGATCCGGCAGGGCTCCTTAAAGAGGGGGTGCATTGGACCTATCGGAAGGGATACATCTACCGTCTTCTTCATCGGTTTGTCTCCTCGTAATCTTTGAAGATAAGTGGTGCAAGTGACAGAATTGTACTGATGATCTCTGTCGGGCGCGGGGGGCAGCCAGGTATTTCTGCTGCAATCGGGATATGTTTAGAAACCGGGGGATCGACAAGTGTCTCCGGCCGGTTGAAGACGCACCCGGATATCGGGCAGTTCCCGATGGCGACTGCTACTTTTGGGTTTGGAATCTTATCCCAGAGGGGTTTGAGTTTGTCCTCCCATTGCGGGCTGAATGCACCGGTTATAAGCAGAACATCAGCTTCCCTTGGATTGTTGTGGACATAGATCCCATATTGCTCGATGTCATAGCGTGGTGAGAGGCAGGCGAGGAGCTCTATATCGCATCCATTGCAGGATCCGACATTGACATATGCTACATGAATTGAGCGTGAACGGATGCTGTTCTTCAGACTCTGAAGAAGACTCATACCCTGATCAACTCCAGAATCTCTGTTTTTGCTTCAAGAATTGCCGTCTCTCTCGGAACACCATGCTCAATTTGTACATTAACGCCCTTTCTGATGCGAGCACCTTCTTCCCGTGTTAAAAGTTCTGCTGCCTGAGTTATCAACGGGATGCCAAGTGATTGTGAGATCAGATCATCTGTCTCCCTTGCTGCATCACATCGTGCCGGAAGGTTCTCTAAGAGGATCATATCACACCGTTCAATAAGTATCTTTCTGAGTTGCTGGCGTTTTATACCGAGTGTTGTGGCAATCTCCTGTACAACGGCATCATGCCGCCTGCTCTCAAGAATTAAGAGTTTCATCTGCCTGAGATCCTTTTCGTACAGGTACGTGGTCATACAATCATACCTCCCCTGAAGAGTCCGTATCCGGCAAATGCAAGAACGCAGCACCAGATAAGGATCATCTCGGTCTTCTTCAGATGCAGCTCATCAGAGATGAAGAGGGTTGACCCGACACCTATGAGGATTACTACTCCGATAGCGGCGGTAAAAAGAATGCTTTCGACTAATGTCCCCTGAACCATGAAGAGCACGATATAGAATATGGACGCGGCAAGCAGGCAGTAACGGATCAGGCTCATGCAAATACCCCCAGAAAAATGATGTAGATGGCGATCAGTCCGGTTGTGATGGTCTGAATTGAGACGGAGTCGTAAGGTGATAGCATCGGGGTTACCGCACAGACAAACGAGAGCGAGATCATCAGGAGTATGATCAGGAGGAGTGAGAGCGGAAGTCCCACCGGTCCGATGAAGACCAACACAAAGGTATAGAGGAGGACAAATGTCTTCATACCGAATGCTGCGTTGAAAAGTCCACGCCAGACTCCGAAATGTTCAGTCCAGTACCCTGACACAAGCTCTTTTGCTTCGATGATTGAGAACGGCCCGTAATGGATCTTTGAGAGTATTACCATATACAGTGCAATTGCCGCAGGAAGCGCAGGGATGAGGAGCGGCCCATAGACCGCCTGGTAAGCCGCAATGTCACTGATCATGAGGGACTCTGTGAAGAGGTAGATAAGTGCGACACTTGCCAGAAGCGGAAGCTCCGATGCCGCTGATATAACCGATCGAATAGCCCCGAATTTGGAATACGGTGATCCGGATGAGAGGCCTGTTCCATGTTCAACGATCTTGTGGATCAGATAGAGGGCAAAGAGGAGGAGCAGGCTTCCTCCTGTCATGAGGATGATGAGTGCTGCACTCCAGATCGCAATAGCTAAAGCGACGACCCCGACATATAACCCCTGACTGGCGGTCTTTAGTATCCATGTCTCTTTGAAGAGGAACTTCATGGTATGCAGAATCTCCTGCCAGATCGGCGGCCCCGGTCTCCCCTGCACCCGTGCAATCACCTTCCGATGAAGCCCGTGGAGCAGAAGGCCAAAAATCATTGCAGAGAGGAGATATTCGATCATGATCAGTACCCCATAAACGGAATATCTCCGTCTTTTAAGCTTGCAGAAAGGAGGAGTCCGATTGATATGATGAAGGCCGGGAAGATGATGATCGCAGCGAGTGCTGAGATAGCATACGTGATGGCTCCAAGATATGCCAGAGCAGATGAGAGGATAAGGATTATCCCTGAAAGAACGGCTGTCAGCTGGATGTGTAATCTCTTCATGATCAAATCACCAAAATGATCTCAACCACCCTGAGGAAGAGCAGAAGGGAGCTTACATGAACCATCAGGATAAACGGGGCTCCCTGAGCTCTTGTAATCTCT
>NZ_JAUSCG010000200.1 GCF_030651615.1 Methanocalculus sp. | reverse complement strand
GCTTGGAGCTGAGTATGCTGTTCTCGAATCGACATTAGCAGCAAGGGATGAAGAACTAAAGGTCCGAAATCAGGAACAAGAACGCCTGAAGAATGATTACCTGGAACTTGAAGCGGTCCATCACACTCTCCATGAAGAGATGAGTGCGAAAGAGAGGACGATACGGGAGGTTTCAATACGGCTTCAGGATGTTGAAGGTGCTTTATCCCATTCAAACCATGAGATTGAACGTTTATGGCAGGAGAATATGGGATTGAAGAGCAGTGTCTCTCATCGGTTCATGACGTCACTCCATTCGTTCCTTATCGAACCGCTCTTCCCTCCACAATCCGGGAGGCGGGCCGCATATGATCGGTTTATTAAAGGCTCACGGATGCTGTTTTGCGAAGGTCCCGGTGCTACCTTCTCCGAATATAAGAAATACCGTGTTGCGAGACGCGGAATTGCAGGTGATCCGAGGCCTGCCATTCCCCTGAACCGGAGTGTGATTGCGCCTGATACGATGAAAGAGATGAAAGAGGAGATCGGCCGGTTCACTTCTCTTCCAACCATTTCGATCATCACCCCGGTATATAATGTGGATGAAGAGTATCTTCGTGCCTGTATTGAGTCGGTTCGGGATCAGGTCTATGAGAACTGGGAGTTATGCCTCGTCGATGATGCAAGCCCAAAGCGCCATATAAAGCGGGTTCTGCGTGAGTATGAAGGTATTGATGATCGGATCAGGATCGCGTACAATTCGAAGAACGCCGGGATCAGCGAGACGACGAACAAGGGAATAAAGATGGCGGGCGGGGAGTATATTGCCTTCCTGGATAATGATGATCTGCTTGCACGAGATGCCCTTTTTGAGGTTGTGAAACTGATCAACGAGCACCCGGATGCGGATGCAATCTATAGTGATGAGGATAAGATCTCACCTGACGGACTGCTCTGTGAACCGTTCTTCAAACCGGACTGGTCACCGGAGTACTTCTGCGGGGTGATGTATGTCGGCCATCTCCTTACTGTTCGAAAGAGTGTTGCAGAGGAGGCGGGTCTGATCAATCGAGAGTACGATTTTGTCCAGGATTTTGAGTTCATGCTCCGTGTCTCTGAGAAGACGGATAAGATCTATCATATCCCGAAGATCCTCTATCACTGGCGGAAGATCGAGGGGAGTGTGGCATCATCTGTTGATTCCAAGGGGGATATCAGTTCTATTCAGGCACGTGCGGTCACTGCTCATCTGAAGCGGGTTGGTCTGCCAGCCGGGGGCAAGCCCGGCTCACTCCCGCATCGTGTAGCAATTGTACCTGCGAAACGGGATCTTCATCCTCTTGTGAGTATCATTATCCCGACAAAGGACAGACCGGATCTCATTGGAAGATGTCTTGCGAGCATCTTCAGCGAGACGACGTACCCTTGTTTTGAGGTGATCGTCATCGATAACCAGACGACTGATCCAGAAGCGGAACGGATCATCGCCTCATACCCGGTGACCGTTGTTTCATATAATGAGCCCTTTAACTTCTCGAAGATGAATAATTATGGAGCCCGGTATGCAAACGGTGAGTACCTGGTCTTTTTGAATAATGATACTGAGATAGTGACAAAGGACTGGATAGAGCACCTTCTCTACTATGTTGAACAACCGGATGTGGCTGCAGCAGGGCCACTGCTCCTGTATCCTGATAAAAAGGTTCAGCATGCCGGGGTGGTGCTTGGTTTTCGGGGGACTGCTGATCATATCATGCGTTACCATCTCCCGGAGTGGGATGGGTATGCGGGATCACTCTCGTGTGCACGGGAGGTTTCAGCAGTCACCGCAGCCTGTATGATGGTGAAAGCCCGGCTCTTTTCTGATCTCGGTGGGTTTAATGAGTATTATCAGATCCATTACCAGGATGTCGATCTCTGTCTGAAGTTTATTGCCCGGGGGTATCGGATCATCTACACCCCCCGTGTCGCTATCACACATTTCGAATGTTCGACGAGAGGGAGGGAGAAGTATAATCTGGTCGATCGGTACCTGCTGATTGATCAGTGGGAGGAGATGATCGCAAATGACCGGTATTATAACAGAAACTTTGATTGTGGTGTGTATACCGATCAGGAGAGTGGGTATACCATAAAAATGTGCGATGAGGTGTACTGATGGCAGTGATCGTCTTTGTCACCTATCATGATTTCACAAGTAATAGTGCAATCCAGATCCATACCTTTGCAAACCAGCTCGTCAGGGAGGGGCATACCTGTGTTATTGCAGTTCCCACAAACAAGAATACGGTGTATACTGCAATCGGGGGAGAGGTTCTCTATACTCCCGTCACCTTCCCGGAACTGAAGAAGGGGTTCTTCCCTGATGGAAAGGGGCCGGATATCATCCATGGCTGGACACCACGGGAGATCGTCCGGAAGGAATGCATATTGCTTCAGAAGATGTACGGATCAAAACTGGTTGTGCATCTTGAGGATAACGAGGAGCAGATCCTCTCAGACTGCTTGAAGATCCCGATCCGGGAGCTTCGGCTGCGATCCCCTGAGGAGATCTCTGCCATGACACCGGATCACCTCTCACACCTTCTTTATTATAAGGACTTCTTAAAGCGGGCAGATGGGGTCACGGTCATTATGGATCGGCTCGCGGAGTTTGTTCCGGATACCGGGAAGTGCATGGTTCTCTGGCCGGGCATCGACCGATCGCGTTTTACTCCGGGGTGTCAGGGTGTGGTTCCTGAGATCGATTCCGGAACGCTTGTCCTCTGCTATACGGGTAATGTCCACGCATCCAACTACCGGGAGGTGCGGAGCCTCTATCTCGCGGTTGCATTATTAAACAGGACGGGTGTCCCGACGAAACTGATCCGGACAGGGGTCGATCATGTCCCCTTCCTCGGTGATGATCCCTCCTGGGCACATGATCATTCCATTGAGCTTGGTTTTGTTCCGTACGAGACGATCCCTGCTCTGAATGACAGAGCAGACATCCTTGTCCAGCCGGGACGGGCAGATGAGTTCAATGCCTATCGCCTCCCCTCGAAACTCCCGGAGTTCTTCTGTATGGGCAAGCCGGTGATCCTCCCGAATGTGAATATCGGGCGGTTTGTGACAGATGGAAAAGAAGCGATCCTTCTTGAGACCGGAACTGCGATAGAGATCGTCGAGAAGATACGATTGATTCGTGATGACCCGGAACTTGCCCGCAGGCTCTCTCTTGAGGCAGAAGATTTTGCGATCCGATCATTTGATGTTTCTGCGAATACAAAGAAACTTGCACTTTTCTATGAACGGCTTCTTGCCGGTGACGATTCTAAAACCACGAGGAGGAGTTAGATGACAAAGACAGCATTTATCACAGGAATTACCGGACAGGACGGATCATATCTTGCTGAACTCCTCCTCTCGAAGGGGTACATTGTACATGGATTGATCCGGAGGTCATCGACCTTCAATACAAGCAGGATTGATCAAATATATGTCGATCCTCATGATCCTGAGGCCCGGCTCTTCCTTCACTATGGAGATCTGGCCGATTCGGAGCAGATATCAAATATCATTTATAATATCCGGCCTGATGAGGTCTATCATCTCGGTGCACAGAGCCATGTCAGGGTGAGTTTTGATACCCCTGAGTATACAGCAAATAT
>NZ_JAUSCG010000130.1 GCF_030651615.1 Methanocalculus sp. | reverse complement strand
CAGTAATGTCTATGAGGTGAATAAAAAGAAGGTCATCCAGTGCAACATCCGTAACATTACCGACCGCAAACTGGCAGAAGAGGCGCTGCGCCAGAAAAACGAGGAGGTGGACGGGTACTTTACCCACACACTCGACCTACTCTCCATCGCAGATACGACAGGGCATTTCCGGCGCCTGAACAAGGAATGGGAATCGGCTCTGGGGTACAGCCTTGCCGAAATGGAGGGAAAACATCTCCTTGATTTTGTCCACCCGGACGATATGGAGACGTCACGGAGGGCAATGTCTGAACTGGGAGCAGGGAAACAAGTCCTGGAATTCACGAACCGCTATCGCCACAAGGATGGGTCATACCGCTGGATCGAGTGGCGCTCGTTCCCCTCAGGGAACTTAATCTATGCATCGGCACGGGATGTCACCGAGCGCAAGAAGATGACCGAGCAGATCGAAGCATCGCTTGCCGAGAAGGAGACGCTTCTGCGCGAGATCCACCACCGGGTGAAAAACAACCTCCAGATCATCACCAGTATCCTTAACCTGCAGATCCGTAAGGTCGACGACCCCAGGATCATTGAAATCTTAAAAGACATCCAGACGCGGGTAATGTCCATGGCACTGGTCCACGAACACCTGTACCGGGGCAAAGACTTCTCCCATATCGACCTTAAGAACTACCTTGTTGCACTGGGGAATGGAATCTTCCAGATGTACGAGGCAGCTGATAAGGGCATCCGTTTCGATCTTGACATCCGGGACATCTATGTAGATATCAGCACTGCCATTCCCCTTGGCCTCATCAGCAACGAACTGATCACCAACAGCCTGAAGCATGCATTTAAGGATCAGAAAGACGGGAGGCTTTCCATAACGGCCACCGAAGATCCCGATACCCTTACATTTATCGTAGCTGACAATGGTGTTGGAATTCCGGAGGATATCACGCTGGAGAACCAGACCTCGATGGGGCTCCGGCTCGTAAACACGCTCACCGACCAACTCGATGGCACCGTGGCGATAGACCGCAACGAGGGCACGAAGTTTACGTTTACGTTCTCCAAACCGGCGGAAAAGAAACCAATGGGGAAGGCAGATCCATGACCTTAAAACCCCCGGATGATGCACCAATGAACGGTCAGCAGTTGAGAACGATAGCGGATACCATCCCCGGTGTTCTCTTCCAGTTCTATGCACGGGGTTCCGGGGAACGGGGGTTGTACTATGTCAGTGGGCGCTCCAAAGAACTGTTTGGCATCAGCGGGGACCCCGCCATGTTTTTCCAGAAGTTCACGGCCGGTGTTGCACCGGAAGACCGGGAGGCGTTCCTCACTTCGATAGACAACGCGGTTCACGCTGCCAGGAAATGGGATTATACCGGGAAATTCATACAACCGACGGGTGAGGAGATGTATTTCCATGCCATTTCCGAACCGGTGAGTGCGGGTGACGAGCTGGTATTCAATGGCGTGCTGCTGGACATTACCGCACAGGAGCAGGGCCGGCGGGCAGTTCTCGCGGGCGATGCACAGTACCGGAGCCTGGTTGAAACCACTGGTACCGGTTATGTGATCCTCGACAATGACGGCCGGGTCGTTACTGCGAACCAGGAATACCTCCGGCTGTGCGGCCGGTCAACGCTCGATGAGATACGGGGAAAGCCGGTGACCGACTGGACCGCCCCCTATGATCTTGAACGAAATGCCTGGGAAGTTGAACAATGCCTCCGGAAAGGACAGGTCCGGGGCCTTGAGATCGATTACCTGAAACCCGACGGCACTATCCAGCCAGTCGAGATCAATGCCTCGATCATCCCCTTCGGCCCGTCACAGATCATCCTGACCTTGTGCCGGGATATCACCGAAAAAAAGCGAGCGGAAGAAGCGATCAGGGCGTCGGAGAACCTATACCGGACCATACTGGAAAACACCGGGACCGCAATCATCCTCATCGAGGAAGATACCAGAATATCCATTGCCAATGCCGAATTCGCGCGACTGTCAGGATATTCAAGAGAGGAGATCGAGGGGAAAAAGAACTGGACGGAATTTATTGTCAGGGAGGATCTGGAACGGATGCTTGCCCAGCACCGCCTGCGGCGGGAGAATCATGAAGCCGCCCTGACTCATTACGAATGCGGGGTCGTTACAAAAAGCGGAGAGATCCGCACTATCTCTCAGACCGTTGAAGTAATTCCGGGCACGAAATGGTCGGTTGCCTCCATGATGGACATCACCGAACGCAAGCAGGTAGAGATTGCTCTTCGTGAAAGCGAGGTGAAATACCGCAGCATCCTGGATAATATCCAGGACACCTTCTATCGATCAGATCGGGACGGTAACCTCATCATGATGAGCCCTTCCGGAGCAAAGTTACTGGGTGCTGCCTCTGTTGATGAATTGCTGGGACTAAACATTTCCGGAAAAATATATGCAGACCCGGATGCCCGGATACAATTGCTCAATGTGATGGGAAAAAACGGGTTTGTGGAAGACTTTGAGGTGGACCTCAGACGAAAAGATGGTTCGGTGGTAACCGTATCCACGAACAGTCATTTATATTTTGATTCTTCCGGTGAACTCCAGGGAATTGAAGGAATTTTCAGGGACATGACGGAACGCAAAGCGGCAGAGGAGCAACTGAAGAAATCCGAACACCGTCTGATGGATATCATCAGTTTCCTTCCCGATGCAACAGTCGTCATTGACAAAAACGGGGTGGTCATTGCATGGAATCGCGCAATGGAGGAGATGACGGGTGTTCCAGCCGGACAGATGATCGGCAAAGGAAATTATGAATATGCTCTCCCGTTCTATCACGAACGGCGTCCGATCACCATCGATCTCGTCCTTCATGATGACCCGGCAGTTGATGCAAAATATCCGGTCATGATAATGGAAGGCAGCACCCGGATCGCCGAGACCTTTATCCCGCACCTCAATAAGGGCAGAGGAGCGCACCTCTGGTGTGCAGCTACCCCGCTCTATGACGCGGAGGGAAATCTTACGGGAGCAATCGAATCCATCCGCGACATCACCGCACTAAAACAGGCTGATGAACAGCTCCACCTCCTGCTCCGTGAGAAAGAGATCCTCCTCCGCGAGATCCACCACCGGGTGAGGAATACCATCCAGCTCGCGGTAAGCATGATGAAGATGCAAATCCGGCGTGAAACCGATAAAAGGGTACGTAATGCGCTCCTCGGAACGCAGAACCGGCTGAATGCCATTGCCTCCACGTTCGATATGCTCTACTATTCCAAGGACCTGAGCCAGGTTAACCTCCGGAATATTATCCGGTCCGTTGTCGGTTCCATCCAGTCTTCGTACGTGACGGGAGAACACCCCATCCAGAGCGACATCCGGATTGATATCCGGGAGCTGGGAGTTGACCTTGCCCTGCCGCTCGCCCTCATCACCAGCGAACTGGTGACCAACGCATTCCAGAACGCATTTCCGGATGCCAGGAGCGGAATGGTGACTGTCACCGGATCACAAGACGAACAAGGAAAGATTACCCTGACCGTCAGCGATAAAGGGCCAGGGCTTCCGGAGGGGTTAAGGCCGGCTAAATCCGGCACAACCGGGTTAACGATCGTCCATACCCTGGTACAGCAGATTGACGGGACATTGAACTATGAGACCAGCGGGAAGGGAACGAAATTTGTAATTACGGTCCCCCTGCATGAAAAATCCGATAAATCAGGAGTAGGTGAAACATGACCGGAACGATCAGGATACTCGTTGTCGAGGACGAAGCATTGGTTGCCCAGGATTTGAAAGAGATGCTTCAGGGGTTAGGGTACGAAGTCCCCGGTATCGCAAAGACAGGCGAGAGAGCGATTGCCCTCGCCGGGGAACACCAGCCGGACCTTGTGCTCATGGACATCAACCTGGCAAGCGAGATGGACGGGATCACGGCCGGGGGAGAGATCCGCTCGCGGTGGGGTATCCCGATCATCTATGTCACGGCATTTGCCACGCAGGTGATTATTGACCGGGCAAAGAAGACCTCCCCGGCGGGCTACATCTTAAAACCATTCAACGAACGGCAGATCCAGACCGCCCTCGAAATTGCGCTGTATAACCATGAACTGGAGAAGAAGGTAACAGAAAACGAACGCACGATCCGGATCCTTGCAAACGCTATCCCCGACGCGGTCATGCTTCTTGATCATAACCAGAATATCATAGCCCTGAATGATGCCATGGTCCGCCGGTTAGGGTATAATTATGATCAGGTAAATGCGGATTCCCCTGTCCGTTTAGACCAGAACGGTCAGTCCACCTCCCTTGAATCGCAGATCGGTGAGATCCTCCGTTCCGGTCAGCCTGTCCGTTTCGAGGAGAAGAACCAGGACGGCTGTTTCGAGATCTCCCTTATCCTAATCGCCGGGGCCGAGGGGCAGACCTCCCAGATATTTGTCCAGTACCACGATATCACTGACCATAAGAGATTGGAAGAAGCACTGAAAAAAGAGGGGAGAACCCAGATCGGGCTGAACATGGAGCAGTTCCAAATCCTAAACGACCAGATCAGAAACCCGCTCCAGGCAATCATGGGATATGTGAACCTCGACTGCGCCCAATACCGGGAGAACATCATGGTGCAGATCAAGCTGGTTGACACCCTTGTTGACCGTCTGGATCGCGGCTGGGTGGAGTCTGAAAAAGTCCGGAATTTCCTCCTCCGGCATTACCAACCTGACTTCCCGGAGTAATTACCCCCTCATCCGATGGATTTGAATGACCTCAAAAGGCACGTCCAAAGGGTAAAAATCGCCTGGTGGTCAAATAGGACATAAGGGTCGAACCATTAAATGGCGTGATAACCCTGATATTACCCAGATACACCGTGCATCTCACTGTGATGGATGTGGGGCCTCTCTTGCCAATGTACCGTACTCTCCTCCATCACCTCAGCAGACTGGTTACGTGGCAACTTTTCCTCTACGGCACCCATCACATTTTTGTTTATTGATGATCTACAATGTACATACGCGATCATGATACACCATACAATGCAGCAGGAGAACTCCACACAACCATATGTCCATGGCAGATCAGAGAAAGAAGCAGAGCGGCTTTTGGATCAGGCAGGCACCCTGACCACTATCCTCCACCATGATACATACTATCCTCCCGGAAGCAGGGTGCTTGAGGCGGGGTGTGGCGTCGGAGCCCAGACCGTCATTCTTGGAAACCACTCTCCGGGAGCTCTGATCACTTCAGTTGAGATATCTCCTGATTCTATCAGGAAAGCCCGGGATACTATCCGGCCCCTTGAGATGAACACGATCAATCTCATTAACGGAGATATCTTTGATCTCCCTTTTAAAAACGCATCCTTTGATCATATCTTCGTCTGCTTCGTCCTTGAACACCTCAGAGATCCCCTGGCAGCCCTCCAAAAACTCAGGAATCTGCTCCAGCCCGGCGGCACCATCACGGTAATCGAAGGAGATCATGGATCAACCTTCTTCCACCCTGACAGTGTTGATGCACAGGAGACGATCCGCTGTCTTGTCAGGCTCCAGGCAGAAGGTGGTGGTGATGCCTGCATCGGTAGACGGCTCTATCCGCTCCTGAAGAATGCAGGTTTCTCTGATGTCCATGTAACAGACCGGATGGTGTACGTCGATGCAAGCAGACCGGATCTGGTTGAAGGATTCACAAAGAAGACTTTCATTGCCATGATTGAAGGAGCAAAAGAAGAAGCACTCGCAAAAGGTATGATAACCGAAACCAACTGGGAGAGAGGGATTATTGATCTCAATCGAACAACCGAATCAGACGGAACCTTCAGCTATACATTCTTCAAAGCAACTGGATTGAATATCATACAGCTCTGATTACATAAAATATATAACCAAAAATATAGATTATACATCATGAAACCTCAATCCTTTGACATTACCCGCGCCGTCAATAGTGACCAGATCAATAAGGCAATGATCGATATCGAAGCAGCCTCCCTTCCCGAAGAGAAGAAAACCATCATAATGAATGGGTTGGAAGAGCTATCACATTATACAAAACAGTCACCACTGGAGACCGATGAATGGGTGTTCAGGGGAGTCATTGCCTTTCTTGGTATCGCAGTTATTGCCACCATTGCCGGAGCATTAATCCTTGTCGGGCTTGGAAAAACCCCCCCTGAGGGTATCATAGCCATTGGGTCAGCTGCTGTCGGTGCGATGGCCGGTATTCTGACGCCGAGAAAGATAGGATAGTTATCAGGAGTCCATTAAGAAAAAGTCAGGACCTGACACCACAATAACCAATTAGTGAGAAAGACAAAGAGGTATCTTAAAAATCCACAGTTATGATACTATGAAACTCAACAGGCACACAAAATAAAAAGGGAGTTTATCACCACCCATTTTTGATGAAAAAAGGTTGAATCACGATCTACCGCTTCACGACATGCGGCGCTGTCGCTTTAAATGAGGCGCAAACCTCAGAGCCCTCCCGAATGCCAAGCTCTTCTGTCGCCATATAGGTTATCATTGCAAGGAGAGGAACCCCACAGTTGAGATGGATTCGGCTATAGGGGCCCATCGGGATAACAGAGAGTACACGACCGGGAAAGACATTCCGGATACTCCCTGCATGTTCTGATGAACCACTTATCGCAACATCTTCTGGCCTAAAGAAAACGGTCACATCTGTTCCGACAGGGAGTGGAGATAATGCTTTGATGCTGATCCCATCTGCTTTTATAAACGCAATACCACGATCTTTTGAGGTGATTCTACCATCAATAACATTCTCAACCCCGACAAAACGAGCAACGAACCTGTCATTTGGAGTCGTGAAGATCTCACGGGGTGTACCAAACTGCGCAAACCTTCCATCAATCATCACCCCGATACGATGAGCAAGCCTCTGGCCCTGGAACATATCATGAGTTGACATAATGATCGTCGTATTGAACTCCTTATGAATCCTGAGAATAAGCTCCTCGATCATCCTGACCGACACAGGATCGAGATTTGCTGTCGGTTCATCAAGGAGGAGAAGATCAGGATCAGTAACCAATACACGCGCAAGTGCGATCCGCTGCATCTCACCTCCGGAGAGGGTTTTTCCCTTCCGGTCATCAAAACCGGTGAGACCGACAATATCAAGCGCATCTGCAACCTTCTTTTTTATCGTCTCCTCTCTGACATGCCTGAACCGAAGACCGATAGCAACATTTTCATAAACAGATACATTGAAGATCGCCGGTTTCTGAAAGACCATTCCCATCCGGCGCTTGACCTCAATACTCTTTTCTTTATGAATATTCACTCCATCCAGAATGATGCTCCCCTCTGTTGGGATCTCAAGAAGATTGATCAACCGGAGGATGGTTGATTTTCCTGCACCGGACGGGCCGATGATGGTGAAGATTTCACCTTTTGGAATGCTGAGTGAGACACCTTTGACAACAGTATTCTCCCCGAACCGTTTCGTTAAATTTCGTATCTCAAGCATGAAAATCACCGATTCTGCACAATGGCGAGGAGGAGATTGATCACAAGTGCTATAAGAAGAAGAATAATCCCCAAGGCAATAGAGACAGCGATATATCCCATAGAGGTCTCAAGTGAGATCGCCGTTGTCAGGACACGGGTATGCCCACGAATATTTCCTCCAATCATAATCGCCGCACCCACCTCGGAAATTGCCCTTCCAAAACCAAGCACAACAGCAGCCATAATCGCATACCGTGCCTCAGATACAACAGATCTCAGGAATTGCATCTTCGTTGCACCAAGAGACCTGAGTGCATCGAGGATCGTTGTATCGATACCCTTTAAGGAGGATATCGTCAGACCTATCAGAATTGGAAGAATCAATACCGTCTGTGCGATCACCATTCCTTCAGGAGTGAAGAGGAGCCTCATAAAACCAAACGGTCCTGCACGGGATATAAGGAGAAAGACGAAGAGGCCGACGAGGACGGTCGGGAGCGCATAGAGTGTCTGGATGATATTCACCAGAGCCTGCTTCCCACGAAACTCTGAAAATGTGATGAGAGATCCGGTCGGAATTGCGATGAATGAGGCTATAAGGGTTGCTGAGAGAGAGATGATGATGCTCCTGATCGAGATCTCGATAACTTCGGGGTTGAGGGTGATGATCAGCTCGATAGCAGTTCTGAAGCCTTCAATGATCTCATTCATGAAAGAGTACTCTCCAAATATTCACCTTAAAATGAGTGAAAGAGGTTGGTTTGGATCAGAGGATAGGGGCACTAACCTCTGCCTCTGAAACACCCATAACCGCCCAGTTGCCTTTCGCTGGGAAGAAGAGGGGTTCACCATACTCTACAACACCAAAGGAGGCGATCTCATGCTGCGCTTCATCAGAGGTGAGGAAGTTGACCCACTTTTTACCGAGTTCAGTATCAACACCGGTGTGTTTCTCGGGATTGATCAACATTGCAGAATAGACATTCAGAAGAATATCCCCCTTACTGACGACAGGAACAAGGGTAAGATCCCCTTTATAGGCGAGGAATGTCCCGATATCCGAGAGGGTGTATGCCTCTTTCTCATTTGCCATTACAAGGGTTGCACCCATACCGCTACCGGCCTCGACATACCAGTTGCCTGAGTTCTGCACATCTGTTGCATAATCAAATCCGGCAGCCTTCCAGATAGCCTTCTCTTTTGCATGAGTTCCTGATGCATCTCCTCGTGAGACGAAGACAACGCCAGCCTCACCAGCTTTCCCTTTCTCCATGAGGGTCTGGAATGCCACTTCAGGCTGTTTACCTTTGATGCCTGCAGGATCTGACGCGGGTCCGATGATAACAAAGTAATTGTATGCGATGACCCGCCTGTTCACCCCGTCACCATCAGCGATGAACGCATCCTCGCGTGCACGGTCATGGACCATCATGACATCCACATCGCCCCGTTGTCCGTACTCAAGAGCTTTGCCTGTTCCGGCAGAGACAACCAGAAGCTTTGCATTGTGCTTCTTCTCAAAGACTGACTGGAGGTGATCAAGCAGTTTTGTATCGTAGAGACTGGTTGTCGTAGCGATACGAAGCTCTTCCGGATTTGCAGCAAGGGTCGGAGTTGGAGTTGTTGAAGGAGCAGTCGGTGATTCTCCACTGACACATCCAGCAACCATGAGCCCTGCAACAAGGAGGGCTGTAATGATAACCATTCTATTCCATGACATAATGAACAGAAGTAGTTAGGAGATTGCCCCATATAAAGATTATTTATTTATTAAGTTAAATTAATAAATTAAATATAGTTAATGAAATTCAAAAAGTTAAGCTTTTATAATTGATCCGACTTTATCGCCTTTGAGTGCCCGCGTCAGAGTACCAGGTGTATGACCATTAATGATCTGAACCCTCCGAACAGCTTTTGCATACAGCAGCA
>NZ_JAUSCG010000099.1 GCF_030651615.1 Methanocalculus sp. | reverse complement strand
CAGGATTACACCGGTCGGGATTGGTGACAGAGTCTGTATCGACACCTGTTCTCTCTTTGCCGAAGGGGAAGGGATGCTTGTTGGGAATACGTCATCTGCTCTTCTGCTCATCGCAGCAGAGACGATGGAAAACCCCTATGTCTCACCTCGTCCTTTCAGGGTAAATGCAGGTGCAGTCCATATGTACATCCTTTCACCAGATGGAAAGACCCGGTACCTTTCTGAGATTAGCGCTGGGGATAAAGGGACCGCAGTCTCAGAAAATGGGAGGACCCGGACTCTTTCGGTTGGCAGAGTGAAGATCGAACGTCGCCCCCTCCTCCTTGTCGAAGCGGCACGTGAGGGGCAGACCGCAAGTGCCGTTATCCAGAACGCAGAGACAGTCAGGCTTGTTTCAGAAGATGGGACCGCAACAAGTATCGTTGATCTGCGGGAAGGTGACAGGATACTTGGCCATCTGATGAGCGGAGGACGGCATTTCGGGGTTGCCATCGATGAGACCATCATTGAGAGATGAGGGCCGAAATATCGGGATCATCGGGGGAACCGGCCGTATGGGCGGTCTCTTCCAACATATCTTCGAAGATGCAGGATGCATTGTCGAGGTGATCGGTCGGGCACCTGCCAGTGAATACCGTGAATTCGTGAAGCGGTGCGGAGTCATTCTCATTTCCGTCCCCATCCAGGCAACATCTTCGGTGATTCAGAGTATCGGTTCTGTGTTGGAAGAGGATCAGCTGATAGCTGATCTCACCTCAATCAAGGTGATGCCGGTTGCAGCAATGCTTGAGTCAGCTGCACAGGTGATCGGTCTCCATCCGCTCTTTGGACCGGATATGGCTTCAATATCCGGTCAGAAACTGATCATGACCCCTGCACGGGCAAGAACGGAGACAGTTCAATGGCTTATGAGCATCTTCAGACATACTGGAATGCAGGTCTTTGAATCAACAGCAGAAGAACATGATGCAGCAATGGCGATCATGCAGGGCCTGATTCATTTTCAGAACATCCTCCTCGCAAAGACACTTCGGAAGCTGAACTGTACAATCACCAATCTTCTACCGTATGCGACCCCAAACGCCCATACAACCTTTGCATTCATGGCACGCACTCTGTCGCAGGACAGTGAACTCTATGGAGGAATGCTCCTTTTGAACCCCGGAATAAAACCTATCATCTCTTCATATGCGAAGTCATTCGATGAGTTAACGGAGACAATCCTCTCAGTGGATATGGAAGGGTTCAGGCGGGAGTTTACAGCCGGTGCTGACTTTACCGCACCATTCAATGAATCAGCGAAACCTCTCACCGACCATCTTCTTGATCAGGTGGTGAGAGAATGGTAATAGCTGTGCTCGGACCTGCTGGAACCTTCAGTCACGAACTCGTCCTCAGGCTCTGTAAGGAAGAACCGCTCCTCCTTCCAACAATATCACAGGTATTCTCCTTAGCAGAACGGGGTGAGGCGATCGGGTTTGTTCCGATAGAGAACAGTGAGGCAGGCGGAGTAGGACCAACCCTCGACGGCCTCTGCCGATATGATGTTTCGATCACAGCAGAGTGCTATCTATCGGTATATCACCATCTGGCATCACATACTCAATTGGAGAAGATCGAAGTGATCTATGCACACCCCCAGACGCATGAACAGTGCAGTGAGGCATTCGATCGGTTGGGTATACCTGTCATCCATACGAGCAGTAATGCCGCAAGTGCTGTTAAAGCACAGGAGAACATAAAAGGTGCAGCAGCAATCTCAGATTCGGCAGCTGCATACTACAAGATCCCGATTATCCTTCGTGATCTCCATAACAGTGCATTGAATACGACCAGATTCATCAGAATCGAGAGTACAGAGTACTCAGGAGAGGATGTTGCCAAATGCAGTATTATGATTGATCCGAAGAAGGACATTCCAGGTCTTCTTCATGCACTTCTGACCCCGTTTGCCGAAAGAAAGATAAATCTCTCGCGGATAGAATCACGTCCTTCAGGCAGAGGAATCGGAAGCTATCGATTCTTCCTCGACTTTGAAGCATGCCCGGCAGCCCGTGATGCGCTCCTTCAGTTGAAATCATCTGTTCCGGTGCGTGAGTTTGGTTGTTATCCACAACTGGAGGTGCCCAGATGATCGTACGGCTTGAGAAGAGGGATGCACCTGTCGACTTCCGGGTCAGAGCACCACCTTCGAAGAGTTATACACACCGGGCGCTCATTGCCGCCGCACTTGCAGAAGGGGAGTCATTCATTCAAGAACCCCTTATTGCAGAGGACACGCTGCTGACCCTCACTGCCTTAAGAAGCCTTGGTGTAGAGATCAAAGAGGAGATGGGTGGGATCAGGATCCGGGGCACCGGAGGTGTTATCCGGCCCGGGAAGCGAATCAAACTCGATCTGAAGAACTCAGGGACGAGTATACGTCTCCTTGCATCTGTTGGCCTCCTTGCGGATCAACCTGTCATTCTCACCGGGAGTGAGAGGATGTGCAAGCGGCCAATCAGGGATCTTGTTGAGGCACTCAACGCAATCGGCGGAGATGTCAGGTACCTTGGTCAACCGGGCTATCCCCCAATAGAGGTCTCCGGAAGGCTTTGCGGGGGTCAGGTCACCATCTCTCCATACGTGAGCAGTCAGTTCATCACTTCACTCCTGATGACAGCGCCATATGCAGAGGAGGATCTGCTCATCTCCCTTGCAGGACGGTCGGTATCCTCAAGCTATCTTGACATCACCGTTGACCTGATGACCTCATTTTGTGCATCCGTTCAAGCTGATGCCACTCATACCTTCAGGGTTAAGAGCGGCAGACCATTTCAGGGCAGGCAGTACCAGGTTGAAGGGGACTATTCATCTGCTTCATACTTCTTTGCTATCGCAGCCGTCTGTGGAGGAGATGTAACTGTTGATAACCTCAATACCAACTCAACCCAGGGGGATCGTCAGTTCATATCGGTTCTGGAGAGAATGGGATGCAAGGCAGATCCGGGTCAGGATTCATATCATCTTGCCCGGTACGGGACTCTAACCGGCATCGACTGCGATATGTCAAAAATGCCTGATACCGTCCAGACACTGGCTGCAGTTGCCATTTTTGCAGAAGGGGATACGGTAATCAGAGGTATTTCACACCTCAGACATAAGGAGAGCGATCGGATTGAAGCGATCGAACGTGTCCTTTCAACAGTTGGTGCAGGTATTGCCACGTCTGAAGATCAGATTCGGGTTGTCCCGGGACCACTTCATGGGGGAGAGATCGACCCGAAAAATGATCATCGGACGGCAATGAGTGGTGCTGTTCTTGGTCTTGGGATCGGCACTCTCTCAATCCTTGATGCTGAATGTGTTGGAAAATCATATCCCGGATTTTGGGACCGTCTTAAGGAAGCGGGCTTATGGAGCGGTATATACTAATTGGCCTTCGAGGAACCGGAAAATCTACGATCGGAAAGAGGATGGCTAAAATACTGGGTATTCCTTTCTATGATACCGATACCCTTATTGAAGGAAGGGCAGGGTGCACTATCCCTGAGATCTTCCTGGCGATTGGGGAAGCCGGATTCCGGGAGATCGAGAGGGAGATGATCGCATCTTTACCAGAAGGACCGGCGGTGATTGCAACAGGTGGCGGGGCGGTTATGGACCAAAAGAATGCAGAATCGCTCAGGAAAGAGGCTCATATCATCCTCCTGACAGCAGATCCTGAGGTGCTTGAAGCACGCATCATGGGTAGCAGCCGTCCACCACTTACCGAACTGTCATTATCAGACGAGATAAGGCAGATTTCAAAGATCCGTATGCCGATCTACCGGGGCCTTGCGGATATCTGCATGGATACCGGTATGGTGAATGCTGATGAGGCTGCATCAAGTATCCTCACCAGTCAGGAGAGAGATACGGAAGAGGGTGTTAAGACACTCCGACGAATGAGTCTTGATCCGGATTTGATTAAGACTCCGCTTCTCTTTGGAATAACCGGAAACCCGGTCTCTCACAGCAGAAGTCCACACCTCTATAACAGACTTTTTTCTGAGTATGCTATCCCCGGAAAGTACCTCTTTCTGCCTGCCGGGTCTGCAGAAGAAGCAATTACAACCATGCAGGCCCTCGGAGCGAAAGGGCTATCTGTCACGATCCCGTTTAAAGAGACGATGGTCTCCAGAATCGATGAACCGGATCCGGATGTGACAGCGATTGGAGCACTCAATACTGTTGTATCCTGTGGTGGGAAGCTCTATGGCCATAACACCGACTGGATCGGCATTCGTGAACCTCTTCAGGGACATAAAGGCGCAGATGCTCTCGTCGTCGGGGCCGGTGGAGCAGCGGCAGCGGCTGTGTATGCGCTTCAGTCTCTTGATATGAACGTAATTATCGCAAACAGAACTGAGGAGCGTGGCCGGGCACTGGCCAGGCGGTTTGGTTGTACGTCTGCCCCCATATCATCTTCACGTAAGGTGGATCTAATTATTAACGCCACCCCTGTCGGAATGAAGGAGGGAGATGGATCACCTGTGCCATCGGAACTCCTCAGACCGGGTGTTACCGTCTTTGACCTTGTCTATACCCCTCCGATGACCCGGCTCCTGAAAAATGCACACGCATCGGGATGCACTATAATCCCGGGAACCGAGCTCTTTATCCACCAGGCACGGGCACAGTTCAAACTCCTTACAGGGATTGACCCAGGTCTTGATCGAATCAGGGAGGTGCTTTCATCATGAACACCTTCGGTCGAATCTTTACATGCACCACCTTTGGTGAGAGCCACGGACCTGCCCTTGGTGTCGTGGTGGATGGCTGTCCGCCGAAGATTCCGCTCACAGAAGACCTTATCCAGCCTTATATGGATAGAAGACGACCGGGTCGTGGTCCGACAATGTCGGCAAGGCCTGAACCGGATACTGTTGAGATCCAGTCAGGGGTCTTCGAAGGCGAGACGACAGGAATGCCGATCTCGATCCTGATCAGATCGGTCTCACAGGAGAGCAGAGACTACGAAGCCCTCCGTTCGGTCTTTCGGCCAGGTCATGCAGATTTCACATACCAGCAGAAGTATGGGGTGCGGGATCATCGGGGTGGTGGGAGGAGTTCCGGACGTGAGACTGCTGCACGTGTAGCTGCCGGCGCTGTTGCATTTCAGTGCCTGAAGAGATGTGGGATAACAATAACAAGCCGGATCTGTGAGATTCATGGGGAGCATAACCCCGTATGCTTTGAGGATCGTATCCTTGCTGCAAAAGAGCGGGGCGATTCGGTCGGTGGAATCATCGAGTTGATCGCTCTTGGGTGCCCGACTGGACTTGGTGATCCGGTCTTTGGAAAGCTTGATGCTGCCATCGCCGGTGCGATGATGGGAATTGGAGCTGTAAAAGGAGTAGAGATTGGAGAAGGATTTGCTGCTGCCCGGATGTATGGGAGTGAACAGAATGATGCAATCATGCGATCAGGTTTTGCAACAAATCATGCGGGCGGTATACTTGGAGGTATCAGCAATGGCGATCCGATTATTGTCAGGATTGCAGTCAAACCAACGCCCTCGATCGCACTTCCACAACAGACAATAACTGCGCAGGGTGAGGAGACGACAATAGAGATTTTGGGTCGTCATGACCCATGCATCGTGCCAAGGGTCATGGTCGTTGCCGAGTGTATGCTCGCACTCGTTCTCATTGACGCACTCTTATTACAGGATAGATTCACCCGTTTCTCATGAGGAGGCAATGGATCTCCCTCATCTCCCTTATATGGAACTGCCCTGCTGCTGTTGCATCTCCTGCATGACAGTACGCACACTGCGATCCCATAATCAGGAATATTGGACGGAGCCATGAGTAGCTATCTCCCATGATCGATAGACATATCGGTTTTTCTGCATGTACTAAAAACTGAAGGAGAGCAGCAGCATCCTCATCATTCTCTGGTGCAAGGACGATCTTTGGGATATCACCAAATGATCTGAGTCGTCGCTCACAGGTAAATAGATCTTCTGAACCAAGCATCCGTTTTGCATGAAATGATGCGACAATCGTCTTCTTCTCTGATCGAACCCAGTCTGCGTGAGCAGAAAATCTCTCCTCAATATCGATCATATCGGCATACGGAAGAAGGGGGGCAAGACGATCTCTCCATTCGGTACTATCTCCTGCAAACTTCCCCCCTTCATCAGTACTCCGGAGAGTCAGGAGCAGACGACCCTTCCAGATCCTCCTCATCATAATAACGTCATCTGGTGTGCAGCCATCCATCAGATCGAGACGGATTTCTATCGCCCATGGATCTTCTGCTGCTGCACCTTCAATCCCAAAGAGGTCTTCACAGGATATGATATAGTTCATCGTGCGCCTCCTGAGAGGAATGGACCTGTTGTAATCCCACCCCATGAAACAGACCGGATCTCATCTTTCAAGGTATCGATATCGCCTCCTGAGAGAGCTGACCGGTAGGCTCTGCAGATGATTGAAGCATACTCTTCTGTCCGCCCACGAAGCTCAATTCCAAGTATTGCAACACCTGAGTCGAGGATCTCAGGCAGATGATCGATGAGGCAGGTCTCAACGGCATTACCGATGATCGTCTGGCATTCTCCATCCACCCTGACCGGAAATGATCTGCCTGTCTGATCCATAATTGCAACAAGCCGTCTCCCTTCACCTGACGGGCATGGGTGCCTCCCATAGGCGAGGCAGTGGTTGGTTATCATCGCCGGAACTGATCCCTGTACAAAGAACTCGATCATCTCGCTCCCCCTGATAGAAATCCCCTGCAGTTCTGCACGTGAGATCTCTTTTGAGAGTGCGGATGATACAAAGGTCGCACCAATCTCTTCGAGTGCAGCATGGTTTGTACTATTCAGTGCAGACGATCCGGCGATTGCCATCTCCGGGACATGTTGACGCACCGCCTCGGCAACTCCCACACCACCCAC
>NZ_JAUSCG010000095.1 GCF_030651615.1 Methanocalculus sp. | reverse complement strand
AGAACGTCGCCCGCTCCGGAAGCTCACCGAAGATCTCCCGCACACCAAGACAGTAGAGGTTCAGCTGGATGTTCTCAGGGATACCCTTCTTCGTGAAACCAGCGAACTGCCGGTCTTGTAATCGACCACCACGTACCTGCCCTCGGGGTTTTGTTCCATGCGGTCGATGTAGCCAACGAAACGCACACCGTCGATACGAACTCAAACCACCTTTCTGCATCCACCACGGCGTTCCTGTTCGCCTCCTCCCACGCCACATCGGTCGCCATCATCTCGCGTGCTTTTATCCTATCTTCACCCTCCTTCTTCTTCGACGGATAGCCGACAGACGACTCGAACGAGTCCAAGGCTGAAAGGACGACATCGAGGTCGGACGGTCTCCCCCTCCATCTTTCGGCGGGCCATTGCTTCGCAGACGGTGTGCACCACCGTCCCCAGGGAGAAAAAGGTCTTTGGCTTGGTCGGTACCCTCAGCAACGTCCCAAATTTGAACCGCAGCGGACAGTCCTCATAGGTAGAGAGAGCAGAGGCCGCGAGGTGGATATCGTCTATCAGATCGGGTTCTGGCCGCACACCGGCCCTGACCTTCATCTCGAAGGGTGGGGCTGCCACAGAGAGGAACGCATCGCGGTCAAAGGACGCCGGATCTTCTCCGGCCCCTAGGAGCCGGCACCGCTCCAGATTCATCAACCGCTGCAGGGCATTGGCGAGGCGCATCTCGGCAACTGCCAGGATCGCCTCCACCTACAGCCGCTACCGCCCCTGTTCGAGGTCAGAGAGCATCAAGCCGTCTGCCATTGTCTCAAAGGCTGGGATCCGAACAAGTCTGAGGAGTGGGTGTTCAGTACAGTGCAGATCATTCAGGAAGGGCGAGGATTTTGCGGCGTTTTTACGCCCGTCGTATATCCCCGCCCTCGTCAGATAAAGCCGCTCCTCAGCCCGGGTCATTGCTACATAGCAGAGGCGGCGCTCCTCCTACCTGAAGAGTTCGCGCTCGTCTTCAGCGGGAAGGAGGCTTTTAATCAGGCTACGAGGCACCGTAAAGGCCTTTGAGCGGTAGCTTACCGGGAACCGGTTCTCCGAGAGATCGACAGGGAAAAAGACCGGGAACTCTTTGCCCTTGCTCTGGTGGATCGTCATGATCTGCACTGCATCGTCGCCCCCCCTCCCATTCCGTGTCCATGGCGGTCTCCAGCACTTGGTTGAGATAGAGGAGGAAGTCAGCGATAGTGGGCTCGCGGGTGGGGGCGGTGTATTCGATGGCAAGGCGGCAGAACCAGTCCAGCACCCGCCGCTCCCGCTCGTTGCCCTCTTGGAGAACGGCGGCGTACAGCCCTCCACTCTCCAACATCAGGGTGTAGATATAATCAGGGAAGGGGAGTTGTGTCTTCTGCTCGATAGTGCGGCCGATCCTGCAGGCGACCTCCTGCTTAATAGCGGGTTCGATGGCCAAGTGGACTTTCAAATGGTGCGGATAGGCATTCATAGCGTGAATACACGAGACGTCTTTTGAATTGTAGATTACAGAATGCTATATTGACCTTATTTAATTTCAAAGGATATTCTTTTATGAGGGTGTGTTAGATATAGACGAGTGGTCGCCGCCGCTTTGCTGTTGAAATCCCGGCGATTCTCCCTACCGCCTATATCTTTTCATGGGTAGAAAAAGTAATGGCTTAAAATCGACGATATGACGATAATGATATACACAAAGAAAGGATAAAACCCGTGCAAAATCGCTCGGTTTGATTTTTGGATTACTAACCTACTGTAAAAGTGCTGCGAGGGGGATCCGAACCCCCGACCTCCAGATATCCCAGATGATGGCGCCTCGAATTTGCTCAAAACCCTATGAGTCTGGCGCCCTAACCAGCTAGGCCACCGCAGCACCGGATGGTCTGCACATGTTGTGCATAATAAGAAGGTCAGGTTATCATATATAGCTTGCCATTTGCCCCGGATACCAAAAAAGAAGATCAGAATCCCCCCGGACCAGGAGAAGATAGGTTCACTCGTTCTTCTTTGTCTGGTGAAGATAGACGCTGATAGCTGCGGTAACAGCGGCGGTCTCTTTTCCCTGCCTGAGCGATTCAGCAAGGGTCTGCATCCGCGACTCTTCATCACGGAAGAACCGCTGGAGATTATCCCTGATATGCTGATCCTCGAGGAAATGAGTATGGGTATTGCCCTCGATGAACTGGCGGTTGTTCATCAGTGCGTGGTGGAGCGGAATTGTTGTCTTGACGCCGAGGATGACATACTCATAAATTGCCCGGCGCATCCGTTCGATCGCCTCGATTCTGGTCAGTCCAAAGGCGCAGAGTTTTGATATCATCGAGTCATACTGGGGTGGAATGGCATATCCGACGTGAATTCCAGAATCTACGCGTATTCCCGGCCCTCCCGGGGAGCGGTATCTGACAATCTTGCCCGGATCGGCAGCAAAGTTATTCATCGGGTCCTCTGCGTTAATCCTGCATTCTATCGCATGGCCCCTGAGAATAATATCATCCTGTTTGTATGCAAGTTTTTCACCTGCTGCGATTGCAATCTGCTGACGGACAATGTCAACTCCCGTTACAATCTCTGTGATCGTATGCTCCACCTGTAAACGGGTGTTCATCTCCATGAAATAATATTCCCCGTTCGAATAAAGGAACTCAACCGTTCCGGCGTTGGTATAGTTACAGGTCTTTGCAACCGTCAGTGCGGAGTCGGTCATGCGCTTCCGAAGTTCCGGCGTCATAATCGAGCACGGTGCCTCTTCAACAAGTTTCTGGTGGCGGCGTTGAATTGAACACTCGCGTTCATAGAGATGAATTGCGTTACCGTGTTTATCTGCTAATACCTGCACCTCTATATGGCGGGGTTTGTCTAGATACTTCTCGATAAAGATCGTCGGATCTCCAAAAGCGGACTGAGCAATCCTCATACCCTTCTCAATGGCTTCGGAGATGTCGGATTCTTCCCGGACAATCTGCATCCCGATGCCCCCGCCACCGGCACTTGCCTTGACGATCACAGGGTACCTGATCTCCTCGGCAAAGGCGATACCTTCCTCGGTGGAGGTGACACCCCCCTTTGTCCAGGGGAGTACCGGAACACCAGCTGCGCTCATCGCCTCCTTTGAGTCAAGTTTTGATCCCATCATATGGATCGTCTTTGAAGAGGGTCCTATGAAATTCAGACCGGATTCTTCCACTCTCTCAGCAAAACGATAGTTCTCTGCAAGGAACCCGTATCCCGGATGTATCGCCTCAGCTCCGCACATAGTGGCGATCTCAAGGATACGATCGGCATTCAGGTAGCTCTTTGACGGGTGGGCCTCCCCGATATGGAAGGCCTCATCTGCATACTTCACATGGAGTGCATTCTTATCAGGTGTTGAATAGATTGCAACGGTCTCAATACCAAGCTCTCTGCAGGCACGCATCACCCTGATGGCAATCTCGCCACGGTTTGCGATGAGCACCTTGTCAAAGTAACTCATTGGATCACCAGTAAAATATCTCCATTCTGTACGACTGCTCCGACATCAACGAATATCTCGATGACTTTTCCGTCTGTCGGGCACTGAATCGGGTTCTCCATCTTCATTGCTTCAAGAACAACGAGTGTGTCGCCCTTCTTCACAATCTGCCCACGACTCACTTTGATGTCAAGGACCATTCCCTGCATGTTGCTCTTTATTCCGCCAGGGAGGTCTCCGCGTGGTATCTGGGACTTGACAACGCTCCCAACGGGGCCCGTGACAGCACTCCCTTCAACAGAGACGATCCTGACAGAGAAGATCTCTCCATCCACCTCAACCTCCATTGCATGGGGAAACTCTGCAGGAGCAGCTGTTGCCTTCTTTGCCGTCGGTATAGCCTCGGCGGTCTTCTCTCCCCGAAGAAATGCCGGTGCAATCGCCGGATAAAGGATATATGTCAGGATATCCTCCTCTTTGCTGACAAGACCCATTCCTTCAGCCTCAAGCCTCATCTTCTCATAGATCGGCTCAAGAAGGTCTGCAGGTCGAACAGTAATCATCACTTCACCATCAATGATCCTTTGTCTGACTTCATCACGAATGGGTTGCGGAGGTCTGCCATAGAGCCCACGTACATAATCCTTCACCTCTTTGGTGACATTCTGGTAGCGACCACCCATCAGGACATTTAAGACCGCCTGCGTGGCGACGATCTGACTTGTCGGGGTGACGAGAGGAGGGTATCCAAGGTCTTCTCTGACCTTTGGTACCTCAGAAAAGACCTCCTGAAGGCGGTCGAGAGCGTCCTGTTCTTTTAACTGGGAGACCAGATTTGAGATCATGCCGCCCGGAAGCTGGTAGACGAGTACATCACTGTCAATCCGCTCTGAAATCGGGTCAACCAGTGCATCATACTTCTTCCGTATATCCATACAGCGATTACGAACCTTACGGAGAGCAAGGAGATCTATCCCTGTATCACGGGGTGTTCCGATCAGGGATGCAACGACACTCTCTGTAGCCGGTTGCGATGTTCCGAATGCAAAAGGTGACATCGCAGTATCCAGAATGTCAACTCCTGCCTCAATCGCTGCCTGATAACTCATCGGGGCTATCCCGCTTGTTGAGTGGCTATGGAGATCGACTAAGATATCGACCCGTTCCTTTATTCCGGCAATCAGCTCCCTGGTATCTTCAGGCATGATCAGTCCTGCCATATCCTTGATACAGACCGAATCACATCCACGGGAGTACAGATCCTCTGCCATATCGATGAAACCTGGTATGGTATGCACAGGGCTTGTTGTATAGGAGATAGCCCCCTGAATATGTGCCCCGAGATCGGAGACGGCCTTCATCGAACTGGTCATATTACGGATATCGTTTAATGCATCGAATATCCTGAAGATATCGACCCCGTTTGTATGTGCTGCTGTAACGAACCGCTCCACAACATCATCCGGGTAATGTCGGTATCCAACAAGATTCTGTCCTCGCAGGAGCATCTGAATCGGGGTGTCCGGTAGTGCTTCTTTGAGTGCACGGAGACGCATCCATGGATCATCATTTAAAAAACGGATACAGCTATCAAATGTTGCTCCGCCCCATGCCTCCACCGAGAAGAAACCAACTGCATTGATCGCCTCTGCAATCGGTATCATATCTTCTGTGCGAAGGCGTGTTGCTATGAGCGATTGATGTGCATCCCTCAGCGTGGTATCTGTGATGTGTACTCTGGAAGATTTTGAAAACGTCATCTAAACACCTCGTGGGCTGAGGAATTGTAAAAATCGAGCCTCTCAAAAATTAAACGTGATAGTATAAATAACTCACCAAATAAGAATTATACTTACTATCAGAGGTATAGAAGAGATTAACGTGAGAATTATGGCTCTTCGTCCTGTCTGAAAGGCCGGTTCATATGTACCTCCTCCGTTAAAACCTCTCAGTGCAAGGAGAGTAGCGGTTTCATCTGATCGTTTGATATGAAGAAGAAGGAGCGTGACTGCTGCAGGAATGAAAGTCTTCCATCCAATATTCATATCTTTTATCGTAAATGCCCTCTGTATTTGCCTTATATCTGAACCTGCAAGATGAATCCCCTGCATCGTCATCTCTGCCGTAAGTCCGATATCAAAACCTTGCCGGTCAGATAAAGCCGAAACGAAGAGGTCAAGCATCTCCCCTCCCCGAAACTCGGTATATGCCCAGAACGAGATGAAGAGGATAACGCCCATTCGTATACCAT
>NZ_JAUSCG010000093.1 GCF_030651615.1 Methanocalculus sp. | reverse complement strand
TGGCAGGGGATCAGCCGGTTGCCGGCTATGGCTGGAAGGGCATCTTCCGCGAGAGCAACGGCCTATGGGCGCTTGACACGACCGGTAATCATGAAGTGGATACCTACTTTATCCTCGGTATGGCAGGAGACCAACCGGTTGCTGGAATGAATGTCTGAAGATGGATAACCATCTATCTACATTATAAATCTCTCCACCCCCGCTATTTTCAAGAGCAACACCACTAACCTGTGTAATACCCCTCTGCTTCCAATTGTCAATGCCCGGAATATCTCGGCAAACTGGCTATCTGCTGCTATCAACTCGATCCATGAGCTCACACAGAATTAACAAAGGACCTCAAATAATAGCATTATTAACAAAAAAACTGCATAAAGCCCTGAAAGTCAGGGCGAAAGCCCCAACACCTTGCAAATATTGCTCCAACGAATGCAAAATCAAGGTAGGTATATCCTCAGGGCTGTCATGAATCCAGACTATCAATGAGGATAGTACAATGACAAAAACAGAACAAACAGAGAGAGATAAACTCTCCCTTATATTAAGCGTGGCTCTGATTTGCCTGATCTCCGCCGCTATGATCCCAACGGTGATGGCCGCTTCGACAGTGGATCTCGGAACAGCTGGTGATTATGCCATTCTATCTAAATCAGGAATAACGACCACCGGAACAACAATGGTCACAGGAGATATGGGTGTAAGTCCGATCGCCGCAACAGCAATAACAGGCTTTTCACTCATCATAGACCCCTCAAATACCTTTTCTACTTCGCCTCTGGTTGTCGGAAAGATCTATGCAGCAAATTATGCGGATCCAACTCCAGCGAAACTTACGACCGCGGTGAGCAACATGGAGACGGCATACGCTGATGCTGCGGGAAGATCTCCTGATTATACTGAATTGTACTCAGGGAACCTTGGCGGAAAGACACTGACCCCTGGAACGTACAAATATTCCACCAGTGTGACGATCCCTACCGACCTCACACTGGATGCTCAGGGCAATTCAGGCTCTGTATGGATCTTCCAGATCGCACAAAATCTTGACATTGCCGCTAATAAACAAGTTATTCTGAGTAATGGAGCAGATCCAAATAATATCTTCTGGAAGGTCACTGGCACAACAACACTATATGCAGGTTCAGTTTTTCATGGAAATATTCTTGGAGCATCAACGATTGCGCTTATTGACGGTGCAACATTAAACGGGAGAGCATTAGGGCAGAAAGAAGTGATCTTAATCGCAAATCCGGTAACCGCGATTGCAACACCGGTTAGAGAAAAAATACCGGAGACGCCGGAGTATCCCGGATTCCAGTGGATATACATACTCATGATAATCGGAGTTATGTCCGTTGTTGCGAGTATTGCGTATCATTTCACAATGCGTACCAGAGCAGAGAAAAGAAGATAAAATCATTTTTCAAGAATTCTGAGGTGGAATTATGTCGATGAAACGGTTTCTGGCTCTTCTAAGCATGTTATGGCTGGTAGGGCTGGGACTGGTTCTTTATACAACCTGGATCCATGCATGGCTCACCGGCGGCACAATTATCCTGACGATAAACGAGTTGGGGGAGGGGATGATCGAGTTCTGGATGTTCTGGGTAGTTTTTCCGATTCTTGCTGTTGGTTTGTACTATAATATTGAGTATATCCAACAGGTTGTTGATCTCAGGGCGCGTGAGCTCTCTCTCATGCAAGAGATCAAACAGAAATCCAAATTTATTATGCTTGCAACGCACGAACTCCGCACACCCCTCCAACCGGTCATCGGGTATATCGATCTCCTCCTCTCAAATCCGGAGAAATATCACCTTTCTGAGAAGATGATTGATATGCTGAAGATGTGTCATACCAAAGTTGAGTATCAGAGAGAGATAATTGACAGAATGCTCACCATATCATTTGTAGATTCAGGGAATATAACTATAATAAATGAAACAATCCACCTCTTTGACTTTATTGAAAAGATCATAACCTCAAACGATTATAGAAAAGATGCACTTGTGAAGAATCAGATACCAAAGACGGTAACGATTAAAGGAGACGCGCGACTCACCTCCCATATTTTTAACACTCTTATAGCTAATGCAATTCAATATAATAATCTCCCCCGTATCGTCTCGGTGAGGCATAATACAGATTCTGAGTCTGATATGATCAGTTTCGACGACAACGGCCGTGGTATTGACATATCAATACTCGACCATATTTTCGAACCTTTTTATATTACAGATCTCCAGCAACTGAACCCACAGCAGATTTACATGGGACTTAATCTTCCAATTGCACAGCAGTATACCCAAATCCAGGGAGGGGAGATCACTGTGGATAGTACCCCCGGTATTGGGAGCATCTTTACCGTTCGATTACCCCGGAGGAGGGGAGATACATGAAGACCGTCATGGTTGTTGATGATGATCAATCGATTCTCATGGTAATGGAAGAACTTTTGAATGATATCGGCTATAGTGCGGTGACTGTTTCAAACGGCTATGAAGCATTTGATGCAATAAAGGAGAGGAAACCTGATCTCATCCTGCTCGATCTGAAGATGACTCCGATCGACGGATGGCAAGTACTTGAACATCTCCGAAAAGATGGAGTGAGCGACATCCCGGTAATGCTCTTTACCGCCAAATATATTCTTGAAGAGGAGATCGTCCCCTACAAGGATGATATTATTCTAGTTCTTCAAAAGCCGGTTACATTGGATGAACTGAAAAATGTTTTACAAGAATACTTCAATGGGAATATTTTGCCCGAAGTCAAAGAGATCTCTGGAAACAGACACTGCGACTCTATCAGAGGTATTGGTTGTGCGGTGCGTTTTATCTGATGTTCAGAAGAACATTTTGGAGGGCAATAATTTCTCTTTTACGTGTGAGGATGAAGAATTATATCAGAATGAGAGAATATGTGCATTATCTCCTTATGAAAAGCTTTTGTGCTCCAAGCACTATTGAAGTCTATGGTGCTTCAATCTCAATCTGTTCGTGATGCAGCGTTGCTGATCGGAACGGTTGTCCTCTCCCTCTCCGCAGGGGCCATCGGGAGTATTGCAACTGCATCAAATGTTAGCGGATGGTACCAGACGATCAACAAACCCTGGTTTACCCCTCCGGGCTGGCTCTTTGGACCTGCATGGACAATACTCTATATCCTGATGGGTGCCTCGCTCTTCCTGATTTTAAAGGAGGGATGGGAGAGGCGTGATGTCAGGATCGCAACAGGAATCTTCTGTATTCAGCTCTTCTTCAACGGGCTCTGGTCATTCCTCTTCTTCGGGATCCCTTCACCACTCCTTGGACTCGTCTGTATCCTCATCCTCTGGTGTCTGATCCTCTGGATGATCATCACATTCTCCCGGATATCAAAGATAGCTGCATATCTCAACATTCCTTATATTGCCTGGGTCAGCTTTGCAACCGTGTTGAATGCATCTATCTATCTGCTGAACCCCTGAACCTTTTTTTTGGGGAAAGATATATCGAAGAATCCGTCGAGATCCCATGCAGGGAAGAGAACATCATGCGGATAAAACAGGTCTCGTGCAGGAACTTTAAGAGCTTTTCAGAACTCGTGGTGGATCTTGATGAGTATAATATCCTGATTGGAACCAATGCGGCAGGCAAGACGAATTTTATACGTATACTCAGGTTCTTCCGCGACATTGCACGTCACGGGCTTGGAAATGCATTATCCCTCCAGGGAGGAGTGGAATATATCAGAAATACACGTATTTCAAAGGATATTCCAACTGAACTTGGGATCATCTTTGAAAAAAACCTCGGAGTCTTCAATGGTGTGCGGGATACAAGCGGTATACGGCATACCATCTCTTTTCACCAGATAGAGTACCGGTTCTCCCTGATGATACAGGAGGGGGGGTACTTAATCCTTGATGATCGTCTCACCATCCGGTGTTCATGTAAGCCGGAGACGCAGGAGGGAGAAGGGGGAGAAGGGGAGCTTTTAATCACCCATACCGAAGATGGTGTTTTTTATGAGCTCTCGACACCGCCGGGTATTGCTATAGAGATCTCTGAGATCATTCCTCCGTATCTTCAGAAGAACACACCACGACCAGGTTCGCTCCTCCTCGAGAACCCTCTGATGATCCCTCTCCCGGGTTTTCAGCGATTCTTTGCCGAGATCGCTATCTATGACTTCGACCCGAGGACACCAAGAAAGGCGATCCCTCTTGCCGGGAGGAGTGATCTTGAGGAAGACGGATCAAATCTCGCCCTGGTCCTCAGAACTATCCTCACTGATCCCGAGAAGAAACGGCGTTTCTCTAACCTGATGCAGGATCTCCTTCCGTTTGTTCAGGATATCGATGTTCGGAAATTCACCGATTCCTCAGTCTACTTTACGGTGACGGAGAAGTACGGCGATGACCATACGCTCCCATCATCGGTGATATCTGACGGGACAATAAATGTGATCAACCTCATCTGTGCTCTCTATTTTGATGATAAACCCTTCATCGTCATCGAAGAGCCTGAAAAGAATATTCATCCATACCTCATCGCCCGTGTCGTCTCAATGTTTGCCGATGCCGCCCGCATTAAGCAGATCCTGATCACAACCCATAATCCCGGTGTCATCAGGTACGCAGATATCGAAGATATCCTCCTCATCTCACGTGATGCAACGGGTTTCTCAACGATCATGAAACCAGCACATCGTGAAGAGGTTCAGACGTTTCTGAAGAGCGAGGTAGGTATCGAAGAGCTGTATATCCAGAATCTGCTTGGGCTCTGATCCATGAACCGGCTCTTTATATTCCTGGAAGGTGCTGACGATATCAGGTTCTTCGAAGGTGTTCTAAAAAAGCTGCTCCAGGAAGGGTATGCGAGTGTCGAGCTGATCTCCTATGCCGGAATGAAGCATCTCAGGGTGGATGGGTTCATCCGTGGTATCGGGGCAATGGGTGATGATTACCTGATGGTTGCCGATATCGATAAGGACAGGAATGTGAAGGCGAAGAAACAGCGGCTGAAACGCTGGTATCAGGAGCTTGACACGAACAAGGTGATCGTCGTCATCAAAGAGATCGAGGGATGGTACCTTGCAGGTCTGAATGATACGCAAGCGAGATCTCTTGGGCTTCGGCCTCTCAAAAAGACCGATCGTGTGACGAAGGAGACGTTCAACAGGATGATCCCGGACCTTTACGGATCACGGATTGACCTGATGATCGAGATTATTAAACGGTACTCGATCCAGGTAGCAGAGGAGAAGAACAGGTCGTTTCGGTTCTTTTACTGGAGGTGTCTGGAGTAGCATTGGTGTTGAGAGAGAACAGTTACCAGGGATGAGAATGAGCCTGATACGCAAGTTTCGATTCATTCTCTTTGGGGTAGCTGGACTTTTCTGCTCTGATTCATCAAGAATGGGCAGGATGGTGTAGATCGGGCAGTCTACGGTGAGAAGATCCTGCAAAATCTCTCTCTGGCATTGAAAAACGAGGGTCTTGTAGACCCATCACCCCGGACACTTCGGCAGTGTCGTCAATTCTACAAAACCTACCCATCAATATGGCAGACACCGTCTGCCAAATCGGTGGCTGATGAAGACGCATCTGATAAACAAAAGGCTTACAATCCATACTTGGCATAAAATTAGCTCATTCCAATAAAACATTTCTCCATTAAATTATTTTGGAGCCAGGTTTCGTTGCTGGTTAGTTCCACTTTTTCATTTATTTGCCCTATTCTTCGCTTAATTTAAATTTAAGAGAAAATTGTAGTTGCAGGGATTAAAATACCTCCATTTTGGTTCTCACTATTTTGGAGCCAGGTTTCGTTGCTGGTTAGTTCCACTTTTTCATTTATTCGCCCTATTCTTCGCTTAATTTGAATTTAAGAGATAATTGTTGTTGCAGGGATTAAAATACCTCCATTTTAGCTCTAACTATTTTGGAGCCAGGTTTCGTTGCTGGTTAGTTCCACTTTTTTATTTATTTGCCCTATTCTTCGC
>NZ_JAUSCG010000091.1 GCF_030651615.1 Methanocalculus sp. | reverse complement strand
CTATCGCACTCCGTCCTGAACCCAAGAGATCAGGAAGATGGAAGGGCAAGCCCACGACTTTAGTCGTGGGTAGTTGACTATCCCCTCTGAAGTCGTCAGCTTAATGAAGATCCATCCTGGCGATGTCTTCCGGATTACTGTCATTGAGGAGAACGGAACGCTTGTTTTGCGATGTCAACTACCTCCTGACGGAGGAAATATGCCCCCGGGGTCTGGGGGCCACAAAGCTGCACTATAGAAGGGTGACAGTTCAAAAAGTCGTCCTATCCGCACCTGCCGGTCTCCACCTCTTTCCTGCTATCCAAACCATAGTATATCTTGAAGTCAGATAAGTACACCGATGGCCAAAGGAATGACTGTAGCTGAGAAGATATTCTCATCGAAGTGCGGCAGGGAGATTGGTGCCGGTGAAGTCGTTATGGCGCCGATCGACGCTGCGATGATCCATGATATTACGGGCCCTCTTGCCATTACCCAGTTCCGGGAGATGGGGGGGGAGCGTGTCTTTGACCCGGAGAAGATTATTCTTCTCTTCGACCACCAGATCCCTGCCGACTCAATTCCTGCGGCGAAGAACCACGTAATGATGCGTGCGTTTGCTGAGGATCAGGGCATTAAAAACTATGACCTTCGTGAAGGTGTCTGTCATCAGGTAGCACTGGAAAAGGGTCGGGTTGCCCCTGGCGATATCGTTGTCGGGAGTGATTCGCATACCTGTATGTATGGAGCAGTCGGTGCGTTTGCAACCGGCATCGGCTCTACTGATATGGGATTTGCCCTGAAATTTGGTGCCCTTTACTTCCGGGTGCCTGAGAGCATCAGGGTCGACGCGACAGGTGTCTTTGGAAAAAGGGTCGGACCAAAGGATCTCATCCTCAGGATGGCAGGTGATATCGGAGCAGATGGCGCGACCTACCGGGCACTTGAGTTTGGAGGCAGTACATTTTCATCGATGGAGATGTCAGGCAGGATGACCTGTTGCAACATGGCAATTGAGATGGGTGGAAAGGCAGGAATCGTTCCCCACGATGAGATCACCCTGAAATACCTGAAAGGACGGGGTTCGTTTGATCCCATTGATCTCACACCAGATTCGGATGCCATATATCTTGAAAAGAGAGCATATGATATCTCTGACCTCTCCCCGCAGGTGGCTGTTCCCCACAATGTTGATAATGTTGTTCCGGTTGAGGAGGTTGCAGGGCAGAAGGTCGATCAGGTCTTCATCGGATCATGCACAAACGGCAGATTCGAGGATATGCAGGAAGCAGCAGAGGTGCTTGGGAACGATTCCTTCTCAGAGAAGGTGCGGGTGATCATCATCCCGGCATCCCGTGACGAGTACTTAAAGACCCTCCGTGCCGGTCTTATCGAGCGTTTCGTCGAGGCAGGAGCACTTGTTGAGGCACCGTGCTGCGGACCCTGTATGGGCGGGGCATTCGGTCTCCTTGCACCTGGTGAAGTCTCGCTCTCGACATCAAACCGGAACTTCCGGGGAAGACAGGGGAGCACCGAGGCAGAAGTGTACCTCTCGTCACCGGCAACGGCGGCGGCAAGTGCCCTGTATGGTGAGATCACCGATCCGAGGGGGGTGTAAGAGCGATGAGAGTCTGGAAATTTGGCAATGATATCGATACCGATGCGATAATACCCGGTCGGTTTCTGACGATCTATGATGAAAAAGAGCTCGCCAGCCATGCCTTTGAAGGAACACGGGATGAGTTCTCACAGAAGGCAGCAGATGGCGATGTCATCGTCGCAGGTAAAAACTTCGGATGCGGGTCATCCCGTGAACATGCTCCGCTTGCCATTCGTGGTGCCGGAGTCAGGGTGATCGTTGCTGAATCGTTTGCGAGGATCTTTTACCGAAATGCCATCAATACCGGCCTCCTGCCCATGACCTGTGCTGATGCAGGAAAGATTCCGGACGGTGCAACCATTGCTGTCAACACAGAAGAAGGATTCATTGAATTCAATGGTAACAGATATCCAACCGATCCGGTTCCGGCATTCATGCTTGAGATTATCAGGGCTGGCGGTCTTGTAGAATATGCACGGGCACACCCGGAGGTTAAGACATGCACAGAATAGCAGCTATTGGTGGAGATGGAATCGGGCCAGAGATAATCTCTGCAGGCAGAACAGTACTTGATGCCGCGTCAGAGCGGTTCAACTTTGCTATCGACTGGGTCGATTTTGATATCGGGTCCGAGCGGTACCTGAAGACGGGCGAACTCCTCACTGACGAAGATATCTCAGGTCTTGAGACCTGTGACTCGATCTACTTTGGTGCAATCGGTGACGACCGTGTCAGGCCGGGCATCCTTGAGAAGGGCATCCTCCTTGCACTCAGGTTCCATTTTGACCAGTACATCAACCTACGGCCGATACAGCTCCTGCACGGAGTTCAGACACCTCTTGCAAATAAGACACCTGATGACATCAACTTCCTTGTCGTGCGGGAGAATACAGAAGACTTCTATGTCGGGATCGGCTCCCGGTTCAGGGGTGCAGAGAAGAGATCCCTTGAAGTGATCCGCAACCTCTACTCAGTCAAATTCGGAGTCGATGCTGAGAGCGATGCCGAAGAGGTCGCCTATCAGATCGGCCTTATCACCCGTGAAGGTTCAGAGCGTGTGATCAGGTACGCATTTGAAAGGGCAAATGAGCGGAACAAAAAGTGTTCGTCGGTCGATAAAGCCAATGTCCTCTCAGATATCTATGGCCTCTGGCGTGAGGTATTTACGTCTGTTTCGAAAGGGTATCCTGATGTGGAAACCGAATTCACCTTCGTTGACGCCGTGACGATGTGGTTTGTGAAGAACCCTGAATGGTTTGATGTCGTTGTCACCCCGAATATGTTTGGAGATATCATCACCGACCTCGGTGCGATGGTGCAGGGAGGACTTGGGCTTGCTCCTGGCGGCAACATAAACCCTGATGGAATCTCGATGTTTGAACCTATCCATGGATCAGCACCGAAGTACAAAGGGATGAATATTGCAAACCCGCTTGCAACCATCTGGGCAGGGTCTCTTCTCCTTGAGAATCTTGGGGAGAAAGAGGCGGCAGCCGCAGTTCTGAAGGGTATAGAGTCTTCTATTCTGGCTGGTCATGTCACAAAAGATATGGGTGGAGCCCAGTCGACAAGCAGTGTTGGCGACTGGATTGCAGCTCAGATCAGAACCGGCGCCTGAGTCCGAAAAGAACCGAGGCGAGGACCAGGCTACAGAAGAGGACTGCGGGGGACCCCGCACTCTTCTCCGGTGCTGTCGGAAGTGGTGCTACCGTATGGACCGTGCCTGGAGATACCGCTCCGACCGGCATCAGATCTGCGGTTAGTCCGCTCGTCTTCCCGGATGTGATCTCAACAGTGCCGGTAAATGGGAGGTACCCTTCTTTTTCGATGGTGATGAGATGCACGCCGAGGTCCGTCTGTGCGATGATCAAAGAACCTTCTGCATCGGTTATCCCGACATAATTCCCGTTCTGGGTGACCGATGCACCTGGTGAAGAGGTGACGACGAGGCTTCCGTATGTCTTGAAGGGGGTTCCGGTCCGTACCATCACCGGGCTGAGTGTGACCGTCTGCTGCGGGATAACATACACGACCCCATCCCAGTTCTGGTAATTCGGTTTCTTCAGGGTGACTCTCGTCATCCCGGGTCGCAGGTCATAGATCGTAACCGGGGTGTAGCCCCTGAAGACGTTTGTGATATATACCTCGGCAGCTTCGGGCGAAGAAGAGATGGTGATCGATCCGGTCTGCTCAGCAGCTGCCGGAATGGTGCAGAGAGTAAGACTGATGAGTCCGATAAGAATGAGGAAGAGTGATCGTAATTGCATACACTCCTGTAATGCTCTATGATCTAGATAATGTTTTGTTTCTGTGGGAACGTCATCGCGATGCGTTCGGATGAGCTTTCTACGGTGCCACCTGCGAGTGAGAAAGCCTGCGTGAAGTACTTCCCCATCCGTTCATTCATGATCGGACGATCCGGGCATACGGTGACCCGTACCTGATCTCCTGAGTCTATTGTGATCCCGGTGTGTCCTGCACCTGATGCCGCACACTGGAGGAGGAGAGCATAGATTGCACGCTCGAACCTGAAAGGGTCGATGATGGCATCCGCAGGATCGTCTCCTCCGGTTATCTGAACAGCC
>NZ_JAUSCG010000087.1 GCF_030651615.1 Methanocalculus sp. | reverse complement strand
CCGGAATTGTTCTGATAACCTTCGTCGTTGTAGCCGCTGTCTTCTCCCATATGGTCATAGTCTCTGGTCTCAGCCTCTCGGAGGGTGCAAGAACAGAGGTGCACCAGGGAGTATATCGGGCAGGCTCAGCTCTTCAGGTTGCTGGAACGATCTATGCAGTGGATACAAAAGATGTAGTAGCCGGAGCTGAACAGATCAGAATACCGGTTCAGCTCACGCCCGGGTCACAGTCGATTGATCTTCGGAGAGTGACCATCCGGTTCACCGGGTTGAATCAGTTTGTGGAAATAACTCCGGGTGACCCCCTCTTCTCTGATTCTCCTGGTGTTAATCGTTTCTCGATTGCATACCCCATTCATCAGGATCAAAATCCCATCCTCGAACCCGGCGAGTTGGTGGTGATACTCTTTGAGCTGACATCAACAAAAGATACAACTGCCGGGTCAAATCCAACCGTTGAGATCTTCGTTCCCGGTTTACTTCCTCTACGTAAACAGCTTCGCTTTCCATCAGCACTGACGAAGTACACCCCTGTCGGCTGAAGAGACCCAAACCCGAAGCCTCATTATAAATAATGACAGATCTGTAGATGATTCGGATGGCTGAGATACCAAAGGAGGAGTACCTCGAAAAATGCACGACGGCCTGTGCCGGGTGCACATCCTCGCTCACACTTCGGTATGTACTGAAGGCGGCGGGGCCGGATACGGTTCTGGTCGTACCCGCATGCTGTACAAGTATTCTGCAGGGAACCTATCCAAATACTGCATTTTCGGTCCCTGTCTACAATATAGCCTTTGCAGCAGCAGCAGCATGTGCTTCAGGGATGAGCGAGGCATTTTCGAGCATCGGAAAGAAGACGAACGTCATCGTCTATGCAGGTGACGGTGGAACGGTCGATATCGGCATCCAGGCGCTCTCTGGTGCGCTTGAGCGTGGGACAGATTTCCTCTATATCTGCTATGATAACGAGGCATACGGAAACACCGGGATGCAGCGGTCAGGTGCAACCCCGATGGGTGCACGTACAACGACGACTCCTGGTGGCAAGACCGATGCCAAGAAGGATATTGACCGGATCGTCGCCGCCCACAACATCCCCTATCAGGCGACTGCAACCCCGGCATATCCAAAAGACCTCTTTGATAAGGTTAAAACTGCACTTGCGACACCGGGTCCTTCGTTCATCCATGTCCTTGCCCCCTGCCCCCCGGGCTGGAGGATTGCATCTGATATGTCTGTTGCAGTCGGAAAGATGGCGGTGAAGACGGGTTCATGGGTGCTCTGGGAGCGAAAATATGGGGAACTCTCGATCAGCGCCCCCTCAAAAGGGGCGATGAAGAAGCGGGCTCCATTACGTGAGTATCTCTCGCTTCAGGGGAGGTTCAAAGGAATCTCCGAATCGGTTGTGAACGAACTTGAGCAGTCGATCGAGAAGAACCTTGCACGACTTGCAAAGGAGGAGGCAGGAGAATGCTGACGGTAGCAACAGGAAATAAAGCGGTCGCAGCTGCTGTGAAGGCGGCAAAACCCGCCGTCGTTGCGGCGTACCCGATCACCCCCCAGACGGAGATAGTCGAACAGATTGCAGAATATGTGACATCGGGCGAGATGGATGCCCGGTATATCCCGGTTGAGAGCGAGCATTCTGCAATGACAGCCTGTATCGGTGCATCGATAACCGGTGTCCGGTCTTTTACTGCAACAAGCTCTCACGGTCTCCTGTACATGCACGAGATGCTCCACTGGGCAGCAGGTGCCCGCCTTCCGATCGTGATGGCAAATGTGAACCGTGCTCTTGGTCCTGGATGGAATGTCTGGGCCGAACACTCAGATGCCTTCTCACAGCGTGATACCGGATGGATTCAGATCTTCGTCGGAACCGTACAGGAGGCATACGACACGACCCTGATGGCGTTTCGTATCGCAGAGGACCAGGGTGTCCTCCTCCCGGTGATGGTAAACCTTGATGGATTTACCCTCTCGCATATCATGCAGTCCCTTGAGACGCTTGATCCGGGCGATTATATTCCTCCGCTGGTTCTTCCGCACCGGATTGATACGGAGAATCCTGCGGGGTACGGAACACTGACCGGACCTGCTGATTACTTTAAGTTCCGTTGGGGGATGGAAAAGGCGATGAGGACTGCCCCCTCAGTTATCCGTGATGCTGAAGAAGAGTTCTTCAGGAGGTTCGGACGGCGGTACGGCCCGGTTGAGGAGTACCTGTGTGAGGATGCCGATGTCGTCGTTGTTGCCCTTGGAACTCTCGGGGTTGAGGCTGAGGTTGCTGTTGATCTCCTCAGAAAAGAAGGGATTAAAGCGGGATCAATGCGTATACGATGGTTCAGGCCCTTCCCCGATCTGGATGTCGCAGGCCGTGATCTTGTTGTGCTGGACCGGGGCTACTCGTTTGGATTTGGCGGGGTTCTCTCCGACTCGATCCGATCCCGGTACCCGTCTGCCTCCATCTATTCAGTTGTCGCAGGTCTTGGCGGTCAGGAGGTTACGTATGATGATATCGCAGATTTTATCCGGGATCGCAAGATGGGTGAAGAATACTGGTTCGGGGTGGATGCCTGATGTTTGAGATTCGGATTCATTCACGTGGCGGCCAGGGTGGTGTCACTGCTGCGAGGCTCCTCGCAATGGCTTCGTTCCTCGATAAGAAACATGCGACTGCGGCCCCCTTCTATGGTGCGGAACGGCGGGGTGCACCGGTCGTCTCGTTTGTGCGGATCGACGATCAGCAAATCAAGATTTACTCCCAGATCAGATCTCCAAACCTGATCATCGTCCTTGATGGGAGCATCATGGATTCGGTGGATGTTCTTCAGGGGATACAGCCTGGTGGAACCGTCCTGATCAACAGCCCCCATCCGGTGGATCTCCCGAATGTTAACGTGCTTACAATTGATCTGACAGGGATTGCACTCTCTGTTAATCTTGTCGTTGCCGGCAGCCCGATCTTAAACACCCCGGTTCTTGGGGCACTTGCGAAGATGGGGGTTATCACCCGTGAGTCGGCTGAAGCGGCGATACGTGGGATGTTTACTGATGAGCGGAATGTTCAGGCGGCAGAGGCCGCATTTAAGGAGTTGATTGTATGAGTGATCCGGTTGCGATGAGCAGACCCAGAATTGGTGCTGCTGGTAAAACCGGTACGTGGCGAACATTCCGGCCGGTCGTTGATCGCGAAGCATGTAATGCATGCGGCCTCTGTGCGATGTACTGCCCGGACGGATGCATAAACGAGGACCTTGAGATTGATCTCGATTACTGCAACGGATGCGGGATCTGTGCTCATGAATGTCCGAAGAAGGCGATCCGGATGGATCGTGAAGATAAATAAATCAAATTTCTCTTTTTTACTCCGAAACCTCTCTTTTGGTAACAAAAATTATATATATTATTAGTTCGTATATTCGTTTATTCGTATGGTTCGCCCATTGACGAACTTACGTTCCGAAGAACGACAGGCCATTCTCCTCTCATCTGCAGGTGCATGGTAAGAGGTGCAGATGATTATGACAAGGATCAAAATCAGATCTGCTGAAGAAGGGTGATACGGTATGATGATGCTTACACCAGAAGATGATCTGCAGGCTGGGTGGGATCTCGTCTCAAAGATAGAGGGTGAGGGATATCCTACCTGTCCCCTGATCAAAGAGGGGATTGTTACATGTCCTTTGAGCGGTAGCGTTGCTGTTCAGCGGCTGTTCCTTATGCAGGAGTTACTAAAAGAAATGAAGTGAAGAGGAGAGTATCAGGCTGTTTTAAATTGTTTATTTGCGAGCAGGGTCTTCTCAGAGATCTCTGTGACGCGTGCTACCATCTGTGCGACTTCATCGACACTTGCAGAAACCTCTTCTGTTGCAG
>NZ_JAUSCG010000063.1 GCF_030651615.1 Methanocalculus sp. | reverse complement strand
TTATCTCTCCAGAGATCTTGCAAACCTCCCGGGAAAGAACTACCTGACCATTCGTGGCCAGATAAATAAATTTAAACGAAGCATCACCTACAGTGTCGAGCAGATCACAGAAGATTCAATAGAAGATATCAAGGAATTTCTTGAGAGATGGTGTGAATGGAAACATTGTGATAAATTTCCGATCCTTGCACATGAGAAGGAGGCTGTCATCTTTGCAGTGGACCACTTCGATGAACTGAACTGTCAGGGTCTTTTCATTAGAACCGGTAACGATATCAGTGCAATCGCAATATGGGGCATAATGAACGAGGAGACGATCGTTGTTCACTTTGAAAAGGCACTTCCGGGTTTTGAAGGCATCTATAAGATCATTAATATGAAGACTGCAAAAGCCGTGCAAACCCGTTATCGTTACATAAACCGGGAGTCGGATATGGGAGTGCCCGGTCTGCGCGAGGCAAAGATCAGATATCACCCTCACCATATGGCACCGGTCTGGTATATAAAAAAAATAGATATGGATTCCAGAAAAGAAGTCTTTTTGTGAGGATTGACCTTCTGACTACTCTATATGACCAGAACTACCTCACTTTACAGAGATCCAGAATCAGATTCATCGTATCCGTTTCAACAGTTGGTTTGGCAGACTCCAGCCATAGGTAAAAGCCAACTCTACCCGGAGTAATACGTTCAAATTTGAACCCTCCTGACCTCTCAGGTACCATCTTATAGTACATCCGTTTCTTTTTTGGTTTAAGATAGATGACCGGGGAGAGATCCGGGAGGTCCACAGCCAGTACCGCCTTTGAATAATCGCGCATGAGATCCGAGTAATCAAGAACCGAACTCTTCACCCGAAGACCATACTCATGGATTAATGTCTTCTGAGCTGCAGGATGCAACGCTCCAAAGATCACTTTTTTCACAAGTGGTGAGACACCAGGATCAGCTAAAACCTCTGATTGAGTTGCCCCTCGCTCAGCTGATCTCAGTAACCGCACAAGAGTCTGGTCATGAAACTGGCGATAATCAAAGGGTCTGGTACGGAGCGATAACGCACTGATTAACTTTGGATTGCTGACGGCAGTTTTTGAGAGTGAGGCCAGACGGAGAGTTTTGATAGAGGCTTTTAGTTCTTCGCAACTGAATGTTCCAACATATGCATTCTCCTCCTCACGGCATAGCCTTCTCACCACCTGGGTGTTAGAGATATCAACTGCTGAAAAGAGGGAGAATTCAACAGTATCCTGTTTGAAGAGATAACCGAAGAGTTTTTTCTTATAATGGATCTCTGCTTCAAGATCTTTCAGATCAGCAGGAGATGTCACGATCTCTGTAAAAGAGACTTTGTTATTGCTATCCAGCAAGAGAAGATCCACCTCAGCAAGATCCTGGCCATTACCTCGAACCCTGATATCTCCTTTTTCTGCATAATACATACCATTCTGGCCAAGAGCTATCCGGACAGGTCGCCTGGGAGCATCAGCTCCTTTCCTGACGATCTTTTTGATTGCAGAGGTATTGCTGGCAGTCTCAAGGAGAAGCTCGTAAATGAGTGCTTCGTACCAGTATCCTTCAACCGTCCGCATCTCCATGATGTCATCTGAGAAGAGCTTGATATTGTCATCCTTCTTCAGATGGCGCAGAGCCCGTATAGCCAGTGCTCGACTCGGCTCAAAGGAGGCGCAATTATCCCTCAACCAGTTAAGCACCATTTAAAGCCCCCGTACTACGTACGCTCCTTTCGTCATCTGGTATACCGAACATCTTTATGTAACTATTGTGTATGCAGCAGAGGTCAATCTGATCCCCGGCATCTGTCAATTATCTCTTTATGTGAGTACGAGTATCTGCCGCGTCAGGCTTTTATGAACCCGTTGGGAGAATGCATGATCGATCGTAAAATATTCTTTTGCCAGAGGAGAGATATCCCGATGAGTCACGACCACCGCTTTACCATTTTTCTTCATTATGCGTCGTATCTCAGATAATGAGTCTTCATAGAGCCTTTCTAAGCTTGTTGCCTTTATTGATGTTGATTGCCCGTACGGAAGATCGGTTGCAACCGCATGGACCGATGCATCCGATAAGGGGAGCTGGCAGGTATCTGCACGAAGGCAGACTGCATTTGGAAGATTATCCCGATACCCGGAGATCATCGATTGATCAATATCAGATCCTGCAACCCGTGCACCAATGATTGCTCCTTCAAGGAGAATTCCTCCTGTTCCACAAAATGGATCGTAGAGGATCTGATTAGGCTGTACATAAGTGAGATTCACCATGGCACGAGCCATTAAAGGCATCATTACTCCCGGATGGAAAAACGGACGTCTCATGGGGTTTCTGTATGCATATGAACCTCGATCGATATGATACATAACCCTCCCAAGATAACAGGTGCCATCTGAGAAGATAGCACGATATTCTTCCAGAGGAGACGTAAGGGAGACATTGCCATCTATTAATGTACCCATCATCCGCTCAAGATCCGTTTTTGATTCCGGTAGTATTGCAGGATGAATTCTTTTAACCCGGCAGGCAAATGGCTGTCGTGCAGTCAGTGAGAGGTCACGCAATAAGGAAGAGAATGAATCTCCATCCCCGTGACACTCTCCCAGGTACTCCATTACAACATGCGTCTGAGCAAGACGGATTGCATCTCCGGGAGTCGGACATTCGGCAACGGCAACCTGTGGTGCTCGTGCAAGTACCTGTCCGATACATCCAACCTCAGCAACAGGGAGGTCGGGGTGTTCTCCGGAGAGCTCAAAGAGCAGTTTCATCCATATACACGTTGGGGATAACAGAAGAAATACCTGTGCTACAGATTCTGGAAATAATAAAAGAAAAGGATGTTCTGATCCACAGGTTACCTGCCCATCACTTTGTCAAAGAAGCCTTTCTTCCCCTTTGATCCTGAATCCTTACCCTCGATAGTTCCTTCGAGTTCCCGTATCTTCTCATAGAGCTCTTTTATCTCAGCATCAATGTTCTTTGGGGTGAGAATAATGACCCGTACAAGAAGATCCCCGGACCGTCCGCGTCTTCGAACCCCCTCTCCCGGGATCCTGAGAGCCGTTCCATACTGTATACCTGAAGGTATCCTGAGGTTTACCTTCCGTTTGTCAATCGTCTCGATCTCCACTTCGGATCCAAGTACAGCCTGTGCAGGAGTGATCTCAACACCAGTCTCAAGATTATCTCCCTTCCGATCAAACCGATCGTCAGATTCCACCATCACTTCTATGTAGAGATCTCCCGTCTGCGCCCCATAGTCTCCTGCCTCGCCATACCCTTCCATCCTGAGGCGCATCCCGGATTCAACTCCTGCCGGAATATGAATGGTGACCGTCCTCTGGACCTGGGTATGTCCACTCCCACCACATGATTGACATACCTGTTCCGGAATCTTGCCTTTTCCACCACATTCAGTACAGGTCGTCATCCTGACGAACTGACCAAAGAGTGACTGGCTAACAGAACGCATCTGTCCACTTCCACCGCATCGCGAACAGGTTGTCTGCCGTTTGTTGGCACTTCCGGAGCCATCACAGGCGGGGCATGCCTCTGCATGCATCACCCGTACATCCCGATCAATGCCAAAAACTGCATCACGGAGGGAGACAGAGACACGCATGAGGAGATCTGATCCCCGTTGAGGGCCGCCCCTTCGGTTCTGCCCTCCAAAGAAGGTATCAAAGATGTCGCCAAACCCTGAGAAGTCCGAGGAGAAACCATAATTTGCGTTGCCAGCACCACTGTAGCTCCCTTTTGAGGCATTTGTATATGCCTCATGACCGAGCTGATCATACTGGCGGCGCTTCTCGGCATCGGAGAGGATGCTGTATGCCTCATTGATCTGTTTGAACCGATCCTCAGCACCCTCATCCTTGCAGACATCAGGGTGATACTTCCTGGCAAGGTTGCGGTAGGCCTTCTTTATCTCCTTCTCCGGTGCGTTCTTTGGAACGCCGAGGGTGTCATAGTAGCTCTCCGCAACCATCTGACTCACTCTTTCTTGACTTCGTAATCGGCATCGACGACGGTATCGTCCTCTGCACCTTTCTGAGCAGGGGATCCTTCGCCCTGTTGTGCGGCCTCACCAGCTTTCTGGTAAAGTTTTGTAGTGACTTTAAAGACCGCTTCCTGGAGAGCATCCATCTTCTCTTTGATGACGACGGTATCTTCGCCCTCAAGTGCGGTACGGATGCCTGATACAGCCACTTCAATTGACGTTTTATCTTCTTCGTCGATCTTGTCTCCACTTTCTTTGATCAGTTTCTCTGCACTGTATGCAGCCATATCAGCGTTGTTTCTGATCTCGATCTCTTCACGCTTCTTCTTGTCCTCTTCCTCATAGAGTTGCGCATCTTTCACCATCTTCTCGATCTCGTCATTCTTAAGATCCTTTCTGCCGGAGATTGTGATCGACTGCTCTTTTCCTGAACCTAGGTCTTTTGCCGAGACATGGACGATGCCGTTTGCATCGATATCAAATGTCACTTCAATCTGAGGAACTCCACGGGGTGCCGGCGGGATACCGGTTAACTGGAATCTGCCAAGCGAGAAGTTGTCGCGTGCAAACTGCCGTTCACCCTGGACAACATGGATCTCGACACTCGTCTGCCCATCTGCTGCTGTTGAGAAGATCTGACTCTTCCGTGTCGGGATAGTGGTGTTCCGCTCAATGATTGCCGTTGCAATGTTTCCAAGCGTCTCTATACCGAGAGTGAGCGGCGTAACATCAAGGAGGACAACATCCTTTGCTTCTCCTGTCAGGACTGCACCCTGGATAGCTGCGCCAAGTGCAACACACTCGTCCGGGTTAATTCCCTTATCAGGCTCTTTTCCAAGGAGACGCCTGACAGTCTCAACCACAAGAGGAACTCGTGTCGATCCACCAACAAGGAGGACATGAGTGATATCCTTTGCCTCAAGGCTTGCATCTTTCAGTGCATTTTTAACAGGATCGATCGTCTTCTCCACAAGATCTCCGATCAACTGCTCAAACTTGGCACGGGTAAGATCAACGTCAAGGAACTTTGGTCCTGAGTCTGATGTGGTGATATAGGGGAGGTTAATATTCGTCTTCTGAAGTGTTGAAAGATCAATCTTTGCCCGTTCTGAGGCATCTTTCATCCGCTGCATTGCAACAGGATCTTTTCTGAGGTCTACCCCCTCTTTCTTCTTGAAATCATCAACAAGGAAATCGATTATCCGATTATCAAAGTCATCGCCTCCGAGGTGATTAATTCCATTCGTTGAAAGCACCTCAAAGACGCCGTCACCAAGGGTCAGGATCGAAACATCGAATGTCCCACCACCGAGGTCATAAACGAGGACGGTAGACTCACCCTCTTTGTCAAGACCATATGCAAGGGAGCTTGCTGTCGGCTCGTTTATGATACGGAGAACCTCAAGTCCGGCAATCTTGCCTGCATCTTTGGTCGCCTGCCGCTGTGCATCATTAAAGTATGCCGGAACAGTGATGACTGCTTTTGTGATCTTCTCACCAAGGTATGCCTCTGCATCCACCTTCAGTTTCTGGAGAATCATTGCAGAGATCTCCTGAGGAGAATACTTTTTATCATCAATATTTACCGTGAAGTCCGTTCCCATCTTCCTCTTGATGGAGGCAGTGGTCCGGGATGTATTCGCTACAGCCTGACGCTTTGCGACACTTCCAACAAGACGTTCACCATCCTTTGCGAATGCAACGACCGAGGGGGTTGTCCTTGTACCTTCAGAGTTTGGGATCACTTTTGGAGCCCCACCCTCCATGATTGCCATACAGGAGAAGGTCGTTCCAAGATCAATACCTAATATCTTTTCGCCAGCCATTTGTTTACAACTCCTTATTCTGTTTTTCCTTTGGAAACCGCCACTTTGGCGCATCTTATTACTTTGTTGTGCATGCTATACCCATGGCAAACCTCATCAACAATCACCCCTTCTTCTTCTTCAGACGGCACATAGGCGATTGCCTCGTGCTCATTTGGATTGAAGCGGGTATGTATACACGTCATTGGGGTTATGCCATTTCTCTCAAGGACGGAGATGAAGAGCTTATGAATCTGATTAAGCCCTTCTTTGAGTTCGGAGTCATCCGCCCTGACTGCCCGCTCAAGATTGTCAAGTATTTCGAGGACCTCAAGTGCAAAACGTTCATTTGCGAACCTGATGATCATCTCCTGCTCCCTTGCCGCTCTCTTTTTATAATTTTCAAAGTCAGCGGCGAGGCGAAGGAATTTATCATTCAACTCGTCATACTCTCTTCGGGTGATCTCAGAAGATGTCTGATTATCTGTCAGACAGCCTTCTCTCTCATCGATCGGAAACCCTTCCTGTCTGCCTTTTTCATCATCCTCCATAGAAGATCACATCAAAGTGTTACAATACCTATTGTAATGTAGTTCTATATATATTTATCCCTTACCATACGTAAGTGTCATTTTGGGAGAGAGAGCCACAGAGAATACATGACCAATACGGTTTTCATGCATCAAGAAGATGGAGGGATCAATATCTGCAATTTACTCCCTAATAGTAGAGATAGGGCCATATAATAGATTTTTGATAGATCCAAATAAGAGTACGGAGGTGGTGTGTATTCGCCTGGGGATCACGTGGGAGCTCCCAGATAAGAGAATTGAATACTGCTGAAGATCCATACTTTACCTATGACGACAGCTCTTCTCTCTGTCTGGGATAAGACAGGAATTGTCTCTTTTGCCCGATCACTACACGAACTGGGAATATCTATTCTGAGTTCAGGTGGAACGGGGAAGGCACTCGCTGAAGCAGGTATACCCTTTACCGAAGTCTCCAAATATACCGGATCTCCGGAGATGATGGATGGACGGGTCAAGACACTTCATCCAAAGATCCATGGAGGTCTCCTCGGCAGGCGGGGAGTCGATGATGCTGTAATGGCAAAGCATGGGATTGGTGGAATAGATATACTCTGTGTGAACCTCTATCCATTTGAGATGATGGCTGAGAAGAACCTCCCACTCTCAGAACTTGTTGAATATATTGATATCGGCGGTCCTGCGATGATCCGTGCAGCTGCGAAGAACTTCAAGGATGTTGCTGTCATCTGCGATCCGTCAGATTACTCACTCATAACAGACGCTCTTGCAAAAGGCGGCATCTCAGATGCAGAACGGCTTTCTTTAGCAAAAAAAGCATTTTCACGAACTGCTGCATACGATGCTGCAATCAGCAACCATCTTTATGGGATCGATAGCCTCTTCCCTGAAGTACTCACAGTTCAATTCAGGGGGGGACGCCCCCTCCGGTATGGTGAGAACCCGCATCAGCAGGCAGCAGTCTTTGGAACTATCGGAATCGCCGGGGCCATACCCATTCAGGGTAAACCGATGTCTTATAACAATTATCTTGATCTCAATGCAGCAGTAGGCCTACTCCGTGAGTTTGATGACACTGCCTGCATAATCGTGAAACATAACAACCCCTGTGGTGTTGCAACCGGCAGAACGCTTCTTGATGCATATATCAGTGCACGCGATGTCGATCCCGTATCTGCCTATGGCTCGGTCATCGCGATGAACAGAGAGATCGGATCAGATGTTGCCGAGGCGATCTGCAGTACCTTTGTTGAAGTTGTGATTGCCCCCTCCTACTCTGAAGATGCACTCAGAATGATGAAGGTAAAAGAGAATATGCGCCTTCTTACACTGCCAGCCCCCCATCTTGCAGATGAGATAAGATCGATCGACGGCGGTATGCTGTATATGCGGACACCACCGTACCGTGAACACTGGGAGGTTGTCTCCGAGCGTGAACCGACAGCAACAGAACTTGAGGCGATGAGGCTAGCCTGGCGTGTCTGCAAGCATACAAAGAGCAATACAATCATCTTTGCAGATAAAAAAGAGACACTCGGTATCGGTGCAGGTCAGATGAGCAGGGTTGATGCGGCAAAGATCGCGATTGAGAAGGCAAATAAGCCGCTGAAAGGCTCTGTTGTCGCCTCAGATGCATTCCTTCCCTTCCCAGACACTCTTGAAGTGGCAGCAGATGCAGGTGCAACCGCACTTGTTCAGCCAGGCGGATCAATCCGTGATGCAGAAGTGATCGAGGCGGCAAATAAGCGGAATATGGCGATGATTTTTACAGGAGTTCGGTATTTCAGGCATTAGATCGGCTCATTTTCTGATGATGACCAAAACCATATTTTTTATAAGCAATAAAAAAACCAATAAATAAATGATACTCACATCATTTTTATACATCTTAACTGCCGCGAAGAAATGCAGATACATTCACAGGATTGAAAATTCCAGTGAATCTAAACTCATTATTACAATCGACCATTTTTTCATCTGATATACCATTCTTCTCAAAGTAATACTTCTTAATCTGTCAAAAAGGCTCAAATATTGCTTATATAGAGCAAACATATAAATACAAAGAGGACGGTATTCCTTTTATCACAGAGGTTGTGAACACTATGGAATACGGTACACTACTCGGGGACTCTTTTGAGTATACGAAGGAAGCTCTGATCGGCAAATGGATGAAATGGATTCTCCTCATCATATGCATGATCATCTTCCCTCTTATCGGCGGATATCTGATGAGAATTTACAAAGGAATAAAACCGGCTCCTGAACTTGAAAATTGGGGCAGTCTCTTCATTGATGGTATCAAGCTGCTGATAGTGGGTATTATCTATGCATTGCCCATCTTAATCGTGGCATTGGTCATGGGTTTTGGTGCCATGGCATCGTCTATGGCAGGAGGAGACATAGCGGCCCTTGGCACATTAGGCATAGGTTTAATTATCATTCTGATTCTGGCAATTATTATCGGACTTATTGTTCCGATTGCCTACATCCGGTTTGCACGAACAGAATCGTTTGGTGAGGCTTTCAACTTCAGTGCCATCTTCGGACATATCGGCAAGATCGGATGGATAGATTATATCATTGCTCTGATTATAGTCGCAGTCGTCGTAGGTATTATTGAGTTTGTTCTCATGATGATCCCAGTCATCGGCTGGATCATCTACTTCATCCTCATGCCAGCGTTCATCATCTTCGTTGGACGCTATATGACCCTTGTTTACGACAGCGCTTCTGCATAAACAGAAGAACAACTCTCTTTTTTCCTTTTGTTTTAGATAGAAAAGATAAAGCTGAGATTATGGAGCTATTAGCCGGAACGAAACCACGAGACGTTCCTGATTATCATAGCAGTAATAGTATGTCCTCAGTCAGAAAATGCATCTAATAGTATTGTGTTTAATTGATATACCAGCAAACACAAGCTGATACGGATTGTCAACGGTTGAAAAGAGCCAACATATTAAATAATTCAAGGTACCATTATTGAAATGGTGCTTTCCACTATGAGTGATTGCTTTATTTGTTAAAAGCCCACGCTTTTTAGACACAACATTGCGTGACGGGGAACAGACTCCCGGCGTATCGCTAAAACCCAATGATAAACTGAACATCGCAACACTTCTCTCTGATATTGGTGTTCATGTTATTGAGGTTGGTTCAGCTGTTGCATCTGACGGAGAACGAGAGTCTCTCAGGCTGATATCCGAAGCCGGTTTAAAGTCAGAGATCTGTACGTTTGTCCGTGGTGTACAGCTTGATATTGACTATGCAGCAGATAACGGTGCTGAATCAGTTCATCTCGTCATCCCTGTTTCTGATCTTCATATAGAGAAGAAGCTCAGGAAAGATCGGGAGTATGTGATGAAGATGGCCTGGGACTCAGTCGAGTATGCAAAAGAACGTGGCCTGATCGTCGAACTCTCAGGAGAAGATGCATCCAGAGCCGATCAATCATACCTTCTTGACCTCTTTGCAGGCGGGATTGAGCGAGGCGCGGATCGCCTCTGCTTCTGTGATACAGTCGGTGTACTCACACCTGAGCGTGCTGCTGAGATCATCCCGCCTCTTGCTACACTCGCGCCACTCTCAATCCACTGCCATAACGATCTGGGGCTAGGTCTGGCAACCACCCTCTCGGCATTGAAATCAGGAGCAACGACTGCCCATGTGACGGTGAACGGCCTTGGAGAGCGGGCGGGAAACACACCGCTTGAGGAGCTTGTGATGTCTTTAGAGGTACTCTATGGCGTGAATACCGGGATAAAAACCGAAGAGCTCTATCATCTCTCCACTCTTGTATCAAGACTCACCCGAGTGCCCCTCCCCACAAACAAGGCGATCGTAGGGGAGATGGCATTCACCCATGAGAGTGGTATCCATGCCCACGGCATCCTCCGCGATACAATGACCTATGAACCGATCATGCCCGAGACCGTTGGGAGAAAGCGGAGAATTCTGCTTGGAAAACATTCGGGCAGTGCCTCTGTTGAGGCAGCGCTCACTGAAATGGGATACAAGACAGAACAGAGGCAATTGCAGGAGATTGTCTCACGGGTTAAACATCTGGGTGATGAAGGGAAACGGATCACAGATTCTGACCTTCATGCTATTGCAGAAGCGGTGCTTGACATATCATGCACACCGGTGATCAAGATGAAGCAGTTCACAACGGTCTCCGGGAACAGTGTTATGCCGACAGCATCAGTTACATTAACGGTGAATGGGGAGGATATCACTCAGGCAGCGACGGGGACTGGCCCTGTTGATGCAGTCATCATGGCACTCCGAAAGGCTGTGCAGGATGTAGGCGACATCACGCTCGAAGAGTACCATGTAGATGCCATCTATGGCGGAACAGATGCGCTCGTCGACGTCACTGTTAAGTTACGAAAGGACGGAGAGTTGATCACCTCCCGGGGCGCACGCACAGACATCATCATGGCGTCGGTGGAGGCAATGATATCAGGAATGAACAGATTATTGAGGAGAAAAGATGAAGACCGGGGCAAAAATACTGATTGAAGGATTAATACGGCAGGGAGTGACGACCATCTTTGGATACCCCGGCGGCGTAGTACTTCCGATCTACGACGAGCTGTACGACTCCCCACTTCAGCACATTCTGGTGCGGCATGAACAGGCAGCGGCACATGCAGCAGACGGGTACGCACGTGCATCAGGCAGAACCGGTGTCTGCCTTGCAACATCCGGCCCCGGCGCATGCAACCTCGTAACAGGCATTGCAACCGCGTATATGGACTCGGTCCCAATGGTTGCCCTCACAGGCCAGGTGCCGACTTCACTGCTTGGGAATGATGCATTTCAGGAGTCGGACATCACCGGAATCACAATGCCAATCACAAAACACAACTATCTCGTCAATAAGACCGAAGATCTCGATAGTGTGATTAGGGAGGCATTTCATATCGCCAGAACCGGCCGCCAGGGTCCGGTCTTAATTGATATTCCAAAAGATGTCGCGACGAACCAGATTCCTGATCCACCAGATGATTATCAGTTCCATATCCGGGGATACAACCCGACGCTGCAGGGTCACCTCCGTCAGATCGAAAAAGCCCTCGCTATGATAGATGAGGCAAAACGGCCGGTCATCTATGCAGGGGGCGGGGTGATTGCTTCTAATGCATCATCAGAACTGATCAGGCTTGCGGAACTGACCGGAACTCCGGTGACGACGACACTGATGGGTATTGGTGCAATCCCCTGTGATCATCCCCTGAACCTCGGGATGCTTGGGATGCATGGTACACGATATGCAAATTATGCCGTAACAGAATGTGATCTCTTAATTGCAATCGGTGCCAGATTCGATGACCGGGTGACAGGTAAAATACAGTCATTCGCACCCAATGCTGGGATCATTCATATTGATATCGATCCGGCTGAGATCGGAAAGAATAAACCAGTCGATGTTCCAATCGTTGGCGACTCAAAATCCGTTCTTACCTGTATGCTCGATCGGATTGCAAAGCAGCCTTCAAGGCAAGGTTGGAACGAGAAGGTCAACCACTGGAAATCAACACATCCGATGGCCCTTCCAGACGATGGAGTGCTAAGACCGCAGATGGTCATTCGAACGCTCTCCGATCTTCTGGATGGAGAGGGAATAATCGTCTCTGAAGTCGGACAGAATCAGATGTGGACTGCTCAGCACTTCTGTTTCAGACACCCAAGAACCTGGATCACCTCAGGTGGACTCGGAACGATGGGATATGGTCTGCCGGCGGCAATGGGTGCCCATTATGCACGACCTGACCTCCCGGTCTTTGATATTGCAGGAGATGGCAGTATCCAGATGAATATCCAGGAATTTGGGACGATCGCCCAGTATGATATACCAGTCAAAGTCGTCATCCTGAATAATATGTTCCTTGGTATGGTCAGGCAGTGGCAGGAGCTCTTCTATGACCGCAGGTACTCATATACCGAATTGCCGGAGGTTGATTTCGTCGGTATCGCACGTGCCTATGGGATCGATGGGATGAGAGTAGATTCAGCCGACCTCGTAAAAGAGGCACTCATGTCAGCCATTGAGACAGACGGGCCATTTGTCCTTGACTTCAGGATAGAACGTGAAGAGAATGTCTTCCCGATGGTGCCAGCTGGTGCTGCGATAAATGAGATGATCGGGGGGCGGCAGGAATGAAAGTTCACACGCTTTCTATCCTTGTTGAGAATCGGGCCGGTGTCCTCTCCCGCGTTGCCGGGATGTTCTCACGACGTGGATTCAACATCGAAAGCCTTGCGGTTGGCACCTGCGAACAACCGGAGATGAGTCGGATCACCATCACCGTCAAAGGAGATGACACCACCATCGAACAGGTCAAGAAACAGTTGAACAAACTGATTGATGTCATAAAAGTTTCAGACATCACCTACCGTGAACATGTCAGACGGGAGCTTGCCCTCATCAAGGTTGCCGCAAGCCCAAGCAACACTCGTGCTGAGGTGATGCAGATTGCAGATGTCTTCAGGGCGCAGATCATCGATGTCGGAGCAAAGACCCTTGTATTACAGGTGGTCGGACCTCCAGAGAAAATTGATGCTCTTGAGACACTTCTCCGCCAGTACGGGGTGAAGGAGCTTGTACGAACTGGTACCGTTGCCGTCCTGCGGGGTTCAAAGACCTCGGCAGGAGAATAAATTTCTTTTTTACAATCTTTCGAATCATGCATCTTATATGATACCGTGACAGATAGTAGCATGATATGTTGACTGGACCTACTGAAGAGAGAGCAATAGTCTATATAAGGGTTGTATCACCTAGGATAGAGAAAATTTCAGCATCTGAGGATAATTGATCATGGCTGATCCTGGTACTGTTGGAATCATTCTGCTGTACTGTTTCGTACTCATCATTATTGGTGTAATGGCTTCACGAAAGATCAATAATACAGCAGATTACATCGTTGCCGGGCGATCTCTTGGGTTCTGGGTATTTACCATCCTGATGGTCGCCTCCATCTGTAGCGGGATGACCCTTGTTGGTGTCTCCGGGTATGGCTATACCTCAGGATGGCCGGGTATATGGGAGCAGATTGCAGTACCTCTGGCTGCTGCATTCTGTATCACCATATTCGGAGTGAAACTGCATCGTATCGGCCGTGAGAATGGCTATATGACGCTTGAAGATTATTTTGCCCATAGATTTGAGAGTACACGCGAACTCAGGGGATTGTCTGCTCTTGCCGGAATAACGGTCTCACTCATCTATCTCGTTGGGCAGTATACCGCCATCAGTATCGTCCTCATCTGGCTCTTTGGGATTGAACACTGGCAGGCACTGATCATCTCAGGCATCATCATCACCGCATATACTGTGATCGGAGGACTGTACGCCGTCTCCTGGACAACACTCCTCCAGGGGGGGCTTCTGATCGCCGGTGTCATCGCGATCGCACCGCTATTGATTCTCAAGGCGGGTGGACTCACCCATATCAATCACGTTCTTGCAGGAATCGATCCAAATCTGGTTGAGCCCTGGTTTCCATCTCCGGTATATGCCCCCTATGCTTTCGCAACACCAGAGTTTCTCCTCTCTTTTGGTCTCCTGATGATGGTTGGTCTTGCCTGTGCCCCACATGTCATCAATAATGTACTTGCTGCCCGGGAGACGAGATACTTCAGATGGACCCCCCTGATTGCGTTTCTCATCTACCTCATCGTGATGCTCCTTGTGAAATTCGCAGGATTTGCCGTCCGCGTCCTCGTTGAGGAGGGGACTCTCATCCTCCCCGATGTCATCAACGCACAGGACTTTGCATTTATGTATGGCGTGGAATTTGCTGCGCCGAATGCATTTGTATGGGGCCTCTTTGCTGTCATCGTCCTTGCAGCTGTGATGTCGACGACGGATCGGCTGATGCTCACCATCGGAACAATGTTCTCATGGGACATCTACAAAAACATCCTGCATCCGGATGCCTCGGATACAAAGATCCTTCTGGTCTCACGGGTCTCCGTCTTCATCGCCGCTGGCATCTCACTGATTCTTGCAATCAATCCACCTCAAATGCTTGCTTTCCTGATCTGGATGGGTATCGGTGTAATGCTCTCAACCTTTGCAGTTCCAATCCTCGCAGGGCTCTACTGGCGTGGGGCGACAACAAAAGGGGCACTTGCTGCAATGTGTGTCGGTCTTATCGGGTCTGGTATCTTTGGATATTATCATCAGTATGTAGCAGAGCTCCCGGTTCATTTCAGCCTCTATGCTGTATCATTTGCTCTCCTTGCGATGATCGTTGTCAGCCTTATGACGGAGAAGAACAGCCCGGAAGTTCTTGACGCCACGATGACCGGATGGTACATCTTCAGGAAGAAAGAGTGGTCCGGGATAGAGTTCATGTAGAGAAAATACAATAATTCCCCTTTTATTTGAAAATGCATGGGAAAACTATCATTTTCATCTTGTATGCCTGTTGCCCTTATGGGCATCATGAGCGTTTTTTTGAATACCTATCAGGGAGTATGGAGCACCCGGTAATGACATAGAGAGTCAATCCATGCTCCACCAAAAAAATAAAAACGAGCATGTTATATGCTACCATGATACACATTAGCATGATATGTTATTCGGACTGCCTGATCTGACTGTTGTAACCGTTGGTGGAACTATAGTTGTCATCATCATCCTGCTTGTCATCTGGGGACTCAGATTTCCGAAGGAGGACTGATCATGGCTGACATCGTCACCATTGGAATTATCGTTTTGTACTGTATTATGCTCATTGGAATTGGAGGGTGGGCTTCAAGGAAGATCAATAATACTGAAGATTATATCCTCGCAGGACGCTCCCTTGGGTTCTGGGTCTTCACCATCCTGATGGTCGCCTCCATATGCAGTGGCATGACCCTTGTCGGCGTTTCTGGTTTTGGATATACTTCCGGGTGGCCCGGAATATGGGAACAGATAGCAGTACCAATGGCTGCGGCATTCTGTATCACCATATTCGGAGTGAAACTGCATAGTGTTGGTCGTGAGAACGGCTATATGACGCTTGAAGATTATTTTGCCCACAGATTTGAGAGTGCACGCGAACTCAGAGGATTATCTGCTCTTGCCGGAATAACCGTCTCACTCATCTACCTCGTCGGCCAGTATACCGCCATCAGTATCGTCCTCATCTGGCTCTTTGGTATCGAACACTGGCAGGCATTGATCATTGCGGGTATTATCATCACCGCATATACCGTCATCGGCGGACTGTATGCTGTCTCCTGGACTACCCTCATTCAGGGACTGCTCCTGATCGGCGGGGTTATCGGAATCACGCCAATTCTGATTGCAAAAGCAGGCGGACTCACCCATATCAATCAGGTTCTGGCTGGGATCGATCCAAATCTCATCCAGCCATGGTTCCCCTCTCCTCCCTATGCGGCATATGCGTATGCCACCCCGGAGTTCCTCTTCTCCTTTGGAATTCTCCTGATGGTTGGTCTTGCCTGTGCACCACATGTCATCAATAATGTTCTTGCGGCCCGCAAATCCCAGTACTTCAAATGGTCCCCATTGATCGCTTTTGTCATTTATCTTGTCGTGATGTTGCTTGTGAAGTTCGCAGGTTTTGCAGTCCGTGTCCTTGTTGAAGAAGGGACAGTTGTACTTCCGGCTGTAAAAAACGCGCAGGATTTTGCTTTCATCTACGGGGTCCAGTATGCCGCGCCGAATGTTTTTATATGGGGGATTTTTGCCGTTATCGTCCTTGCTGCTGTGATGTCAACAACAGATCGGTTGATGCTCACCATCGGAACGATGTTCTCATGGGATATCTACAAGAATATTCTCCACCCTGATGCAACCGATAAGAAGGTACTCACCATCTCAAAGATCTCTGTCTTCCTCGCAGCTGGCATATCGCTCATTCTTGCGATCAATCCACCAGAGATGCTTGCATTTCTGATCTGGATGGGTATTGGCATAATGCTCTCTACCTTTGCCGTTCCGATCCTCGCTGGCCTCTACTGGCGTGGGGCAACAACAAAAGGTGCACTCGCTGCAATGTGTGTCGGGCTTATCGGATCAGGAGTCTTTGGGTACTATCACCAGTATGTAGCAAAGCTTCCGGTTCATTTCAGCCTCTATGCAGTATCGCTTGCTCTCCTTGCGATGATCGTCGTCAGTCTTATCACAAAGAAGAACAGCCAGAAGGCACTAGATGAGACGATGACGGGCTGGTACATCTTCAAAAGAACATAAGGACGATCGGAATCATTATCATCCCTCCAATCCTTTCCATTCTATTCCAGAGATTAATGGATGTTGAATGATGACGAAAGGAGATATCAAGAGTCGAATTTCTTTTCGCTGGCTTCTTATCGGAGCCATCATCCTTATCATTCTCATCGTCACAGGAATGTTACTTACAATCAGCTACCAGGCGTCCCGTTCTGCCTTGGAAGAACATACCAAAACACTTCAGGATACCACTGAATATAGTCTTGAACAGTCAATAGTCCTCGTTGATCGGGGGCTCCTCCTCTTTGATCAGTCCCTTGACTATCGGCTTCGTGAATCAATGGATCGCTTCTTCACTG
>NZ_JAUSCG010000058.1 GCF_030651615.1 Methanocalculus sp. | reverse complement strand
ATATCTGCCTGTGTACTTCATCTGTCTCACCTATCCGGATAACGCCTCTTCAACCGAATCTCGTATGGAGAAGACCGTAAGGAATCCTGCGATTGACAGAACTTTTCGGATATCCGGCTTTGGAGCGGCTATCCTGAGCTCTCCTCCCCTCTGCTTAAGCTGCTTCTGCACAGCGAGCATCACGCGAAGTCCGGATGAACTTGTATAGAGAAGCCCGGTTGCATCAAGGATAATGACCGACACCGAATCAGATAGTGCCTGGTTGAGTGCGGTCTCAAGAAGGCTTGAGCTTTCGGCATCAAGACGACCTGCAAGTCCGATGACCGGTACGTCACCTTCCATCCTGGCAACAATCTCAAGCATATACATCTCTATTATGATCGATCCTGCATAGCCCTTCCCTATCCGATGCAGTTATTCCTGATCCGGTTTGAGATCTGATCCATATGCGTATATTTGATCTGAAGCAGAGTGAGCATGAGCGCGCAGGTGATCTCTGCCTCCTCGCAGAACTCTTTCACCCGGAGCGGATCGCTCCTGGTGTCTCCTGCAGGTACAGTCTGGCCCATGCGATCATTTTAGCAGGTGAAGCGACGATCCCCCATCGGTTGAAGGCCTCATCTGAGGTCTACTACATCCTCTCTGGCCGGGGTGTGATGCATATCGATGATGAGGTTGCTGAGATTGGGGTTGGGCAGCTCGTTTACATCCCGCCTGGTGCAGTACAGTGGGTTGAGAACCGGGGTAATGAGGATCTTGTCTTCCTCGCAATCGTTGATCCTGCATGGAGGGAGGAGGATGAGGAGGTCATCTCAGACATGCTGAAATAGTATGGTTGTTCATAAAAGGATAGAATGCGTTCAGCCTACCTTGTTGTTATCTCTCTTCTGATAGGTATCCTGATCGGTGCAGGAGGGGTATCAGTCCTGTCTGCCCCCATTCCTGATCGTGAGGTGATCTACCAGGTCTCAACGATCAATGCCCTTATGGAGAGCGTCTATGACGGTGTGGTGCCGGTTCATGAGCTCACCCGTTCTGGTGACCACGGGATCGGAACATTTGATTCACTTGACGGTGAGCTCATCCTTGTCGACGGGGTTGTCTATCAGGCACAGGGTGATGGTTCAGTCCGTGTGGCTCCAGGGGATCTCCGTGTCCCACTTGCGGTGGTGACGTTCTTTGACCCTGACATTACTCTGCCGAATCTCTATACATCCGGCTATCGTAACTTCGAAGACGTTCTCCTTGATTCTATCCGATCAGAGAACCTGATGTACGCGGTCAGGATTGATGGTGTATTCTCTTCGGTGACGGTTCGTGCCCCACATCGTCAGGAACGTCCATATCCGAGGCTTGTGGATGCACTCTCCGACCAATATATGGCGACTCATACCACTATTTCCGGGACCGCAGTGGGTTTTCTCCTCCCACAGTATATGGCCGGACTGAACGTTCCTGGTTATCACCTCCATTTTATCAGTGATGACCGGACAATAGGGGGTCATATCGTTGATTTCTCTCTGGAAGGTGCGACAGTGTACCTTGATGAGACGCTGGTCTTTATGAAACAACTTCCGGCAGAGGGTGGGTTTATCGAGGTGGATCTCTCAGCAGATCTCTCTGATGAACTGACGATTGTTGAGCGGCCGGTAGAGGAATGAGCCCCCGGATCTCAGATCACCCCCCTTTCTGGAAGGTGGAAGAGACGGCTGTATCAGTATTTTCTTCTCCCGTACCCGGCTTATGCTCATCACGATCAGACATCCTCTTCAGGTGATCCGGTGGTTGTATGAGATCGATTACGATCAGCGGGAAGAGAAGAATTAAGTGCAAATGTAACATATGTTTTACATTCTCAGGCACCGGGTTCTGGTGCCGGTGGTGATTCTGGAATATGGCATCTAACCTCATAACAGCACTCCTTAGACCTGATGAGTTCTTTGATGAACATTCGGGTGAAGAAGCGGCACTGGCTCTGCCGCTTGGTATCGTCTTTGTGTACGCGATCCTCTCAGGAATCGTCGGATACCAGATGGCATCACTGATGGCTCCGATGTACGAGGCGGCTCTTGAAGGATATGGCGGGATCATCGCGATATTTGGCGGAATCGGGGGATTTGTGTCTGCGATTATCGTCTGGATCGTCGCAGCCGTCATCTTCTATCTGCTGAGTATGATCTTCTCGGGGGAGGGATCGATGAAGAAGGTGCTCGAAGCCGTCGGATATGGTATTGCTCCGCTCATCGCCTCGGTCGGGGTTGCAATGGTCTATCTTGCAATAATCAAAGATCAGGTGATCACCCCGGTGATCCATGATATCATGGATCCGACTGCGGCAGAAGCTGCGGTTGAAGCGTTCATGAACCAGCAGGTGATGGCTGACTTTACTCTCCTTCAGACGGTTCTCTCAGTCGTATTCATGATCTGGGCGGCAAACATCTGGTACTCAGGCATCCGATATGGCAGAAAGCTCTCAACCCGGAATTCGGCGATCACAGTCTTTATCCCCGTTGGAATCTACCTCATCATTGTTATTGCATCGTACGGGGTTATCTGATGAGAAAACTCTTCATCCTTCTTATTCTGGCATCGGCACTCCTCTGTTGTGGAGGATCAGCAACAGACTCTGCTGCTCAGGTGACAGTGAGTGGGGCCACCCTCAACCCCGAGGTCTTTCTCCCATGGGACACCGGGACGATCACGGTCGTTGTAACGAACACCGGCACGACCCCGGTCTCCCTCTCCAGTGCCCGGCTAACGGCGCCACAGAATATCGATATCATCGAAACACCTCATACGGGGTCAGGGACGCTCGGTGCCGGGAACAGTATGACATTTACCTTTACGGTCAGTGTACGTGGTGAGGAGGGGATCTTCTATCCACGGTTCTTATTGAACTTCAGGGATGCAGGGAGCCTTTCATACCCGATACTCCTCAGGGTAGACAGAACACCTATTGATGCGGGGATATCCGCACGCCCTGATATCTTCATGACCGGTAAGAAGGATACCGTTGTTGTATCAGTTGGAAACCCACGCCAGAACTCTGTTTCTGCGGTGACTATCACTCCGGTTACCGGGGTTGCTGATGTGGTCCCGACCAGTGTCTTCATCGGAACCCTCGGCTCAGGGCAGAAGAGTAATGCCTCCTTCTCGATTACTCCAACCGGCGAAGGTGATCTCACCTTTAATGTTGAATATCGAAATGGCCAGAACAGGCATACAATACCCCTTACGATCCCGGTGATTCCGGGTACTGCCAAGAGGGTGGCAGAGCCGATCGTCTCGAATGTGGAGGTATCATCAATTGCAGGAGGATACCGTATCACCGGAGATGTCTCAAATGCCGGTCTTGAGACGGCCAGATCGGTTGTCATAACGACGAAGTCGCCTGCGGTGCCGATCGACCCATTCCGGGTCTATGTTGTCGGATCTCTTGATGCTGATGACTTCTCCTCATTTGAGGTGACCTTCTCGGCACAGGATACAGCTGAGGTGCCGCTTGTTATCAGGTACCGGGATGATGATGGTAATCTGTATGAAGAGTCCACACCTGTTACGATCAGATCCGGCATCGGTTTGGTTCCGGAACACGATGGGGGCATCTCCCCGGTGGTCATTGGTATTGCTGCCCTCTGTATTCTCCTCGTCGCCGGAGCAGTCCTGTATTCACGAAAAAAGCGATGAAAGATGCGTCCGGTTTCTGGATGTCTCGAAGATATACTCCTTAAAGAGCGGTGATGTCACCGCTCTTGACCACGTAAGCCTCTCTATTAAGAAGGGTGAGTTTATCGCGGTGATGGGTCCGTCAGGTTCTGGGAAATCCACTCTTCTGAATATGATGGGGTGTCTTGACACCCCGACGACCGGAATGGTCT
>NZ_JAUSCG010000056.1 GCF_030651615.1 Methanocalculus sp. | reverse complement strand
GAAGAACAGATTTGATCTTCAGATAACAGAACTTTTCAGCAGGCAGAACAGGGAGAAGGCAATAAGCAGCATATGGCTTGGAACTGCCCTTGTTGCTGTCATCACCATCATCCTCATCCTCGGTTTTCTCATTAAAGAAGGTACTCCGGCAATTCTTGAGATCGGAATTCCAAACTTCATCTTCGATCAAATCTGGAACCCGACGAGCGTTACACCGCAGTATGGAATCTTATCACTTATCGTTGGAACCCTCCTTGTCACCCTTGGAGCAATGGTGATTGCTGTTCCGCTTGGGATCGGATCTGCCATCTTCATCGCTGAGATTGCACCACAAACCGTCCGGGAAACCGTAAAACCTGCAATCGAACTCTTAGCAGGTATCCCTTCCGTTGTATACGGGTTCTTCGGCCTTGTGGTCCTGACGAACTGGCTCCGCATCTCCTTTGATCTATCATCGGGAGCAACCTGGCTTGCCGGGTCAATGATCCTCGGCATCATGGCACTCCCAACAATCGTCTCGGTCTCTGAAGATGCGATCAGCAGTGTTCCACAGGAGTTTCGATCTGCATCGCTTGCACTCGGTGCAACAAGATGGCAGACGATCACCGGCGTCATCGTCCCTGCAGCACTCTCCGGGATCACCGCTGCGGTCATCCTCGGTATGGGCAGAGCGATCGGCGAGACGATGGCAGTACTTATGGTCACCGGTAATGCCGCAATTATTCCGGATCCCCTCTACAATATCCTCTCACCAATCCGGACACTCACCGCCACCCTTGGTATCGAGATGGGCGAGGTAGCAATCGGGAGCACGCATTACCATGCCCTCTTCGGTATGGCACTCGTCCTCCTCCTGATCACCCTGATCGTCAATCTCTCTGCCACAGCCATTCTGAGGAGCATCAAGGAAGGGCAGGAGGGATCTCTGAGGAGGTCCATCATCTCCTATGCAGTAAAAGAGAGGATGCTGTCAGGAGCATACTGGGCGATAGCACTCTTCACTATTACACTCGCCTATCTAATCTTTGGAATCCTCGGTGTCATCATCATCTCAGTACTCTTTGGCCTGTACAGGATGGCAGTCCGCCTCCTCTCCAGCCAGGCGATCCAGAAGATTGCCTTTTGTATCATCACCTCAGGCACCGCCCTCGTCCTCTTTGTACTCATCGTCATCATCTTTGATATCGTCAGTAATGGCCTGCCGGCACTCACCTGGGAGTTTCTCACAGAAGGACCCAGAAATCTCGGCCGTGAGGGCGGCATCTTCCCGGCGATTGTGGGGACTATCTACCTTGTGATCGGTGCGGTCGCAATCGCGCTCCCGATCGGGGTCGGGGCCGCCATTTACCTCAATGAATATACCACTGAGGGGAAGATCACCCGGATCATCAGGGCAGGAAATGATCTCTTAAACGGCACACCCTCGATCGTCTTCGGCCTCTTCGGGTTTGCCTTTCTCGTCCTCTTTGTAGGCCTTGGCGTCTCCCTCATTGCAGGTCAGATCACATTAGCCCTCATGATCCTCCCAACGATCATCAGGACGAGTGAAGAGGCTCTGAAATCCGTCCCCGACTCCCTCAGGCAGGGAAGCCTCGCCCTCGGCGCGACCCGCTGGCAGACGGTCTCACGTGTTGTCCTGCCCGCAGCAGCACCTGGTATCCTGACAGGTACGATCCTTGGCATCGGCCGTGCAGCCGGTGAGACAGCACCGCTCCTCTTCACAGCAGTCGTCTTCTCAAAACGCTTCCTGCCGACATCGCTCTCAGAGCCGGTGATGGCACTCCCCTATCACCTCTTCATCCTTGCAACAAATGTTCCCGGCGCAGAAACACAGAAATATGGAACCGCACTCGTCCTCCTCCTCCTCGTGACAGGTATCTATTCCGTTGCGATTCTGATGAGAAGGCATGCGAAAAAGAACGTGAGGTGGTAAGATACCAATGACAGAGCATGCATTAGAAACAAAAAACCTCAACCTCTATTATGGCACAACCCAGGCGCTCATCGATGTATCGATCACTATTCCAGCGAATAAGGTCACCGCACTCATCGGCCCATCGGGATGTGGCAAATCAACCCTCATCCGGTGTTTTAACCGGATGAACGACCTCATCCCCACCTGCAGACTCGATGGATCCATCCTCTATCATGGCGAGGATATCGCGGGTAGGAAGACCGATGTCGTTGAACTCCGCAAGAAGATAGGGATGGTCTTCCAACAGCCCAACCCATTTCCAAAGTCGATTTATGAGAATGTCGTCTATGGACCGAGGGTCCATGGAATAAAAGATAAACAGGCGCTTGATGCAGTTGCAGAGAAGAGCCTGAAGGGTGCAGCACTCTGGGATGAAGTCAAAGAACGACTCCATGACGCGGCACGCGGGCTCTCCGGAGGCCAGCAGCAGCGGCTCTGTATCGCACGCACCCTCTCTGTCGGGCCTGACATCATCCTGATGGACGAGCCCTGTTCAGCACTTGACCCTATAGCAACAGCGAAAGTCGAGAGCCTCATCACAGAACTCAAAGAAGAGTATACGGTTGTGATCGTAACACATAACATGCAGCAAGCTGCACGCGTATCGGATTATACAGGGTTCATGTATATGGGCAGGCTTATTGAGTGTGGTACAACGCCGTCCATCTTTGAGTGTCCGAAGGAGGAGTTAACAGAGAATTATATCACAGGAAGATTTGGATGAAAGATTATTACCATACGGAACTGGAGGCGTACCGTGGATCGGTCGAGGGCTACAGCCTCTTCGCTCTCACGATGCTCCGCAACTCCTTTGATGCCTTCTCAGCACTCGACCGGGAGAGGGCCTGCGAAATCGCCCTTGGAAAAGAGTACCTGAGTATTAAGGCTGATCAGCTTGAAGAACTGGGGCTCCAGTTCATCGCCCTCCACCAGCCGGTCGCCTCGGATCTCAGGACGATATCCTGCTGCATGAACCTCATCACATCGGCTGAACGGATCGGCAGGTACGGAAAGGATATCTGCCATTGCACCTACAAACTCCCCGACACCCCCCATATTGAGGGAATGATGGGTCTTGACAGGATGGCGAAACTTACCATCTCCATGCTCGAAGACGTCCTCACTGCATTCCAGAGACAAGACCTCTCGATCATCAGGGGTTTCTCAGAACGGGATGATCAAGTCGACAGGATGCGGTATCTTATTTATGAAGATTGTATCAGTGTCATGGAAAATGATCCTAAATATATTCCAATCTGTGCCACTTATCTTCTGGTAGACCGCTATCTTGAACGATGTGCCGATCATGCCTGCAAGACTGCCGAGAAAGTACATTATATGGTGACCGGCGAGCGTGTCGATATCAGATAACATACCCTCTTTTTATCTCCATACGTGTCGTAGTATTGCGTGATGGAGAGGCACGTTAACATCCCCGAACTTCTGGCACCAGCAGGATCACGTGAAGCCTTCGAGGCGGCGATTGCAGCAGGAGCCGATGCAGTCTACCTCTCAGGTACACGATTTGGTGCACGGGCCTATGCGGCAAATTTTGAAGATATGGCATTACACACTGCCATACAGGACGCTCATTCCCGTGGCATCCGGGTTTATGTGACCGTTAATACCCTTGTTTCAGATGAAGAACTGAAAAAAGTCGGCGAATACCTGATCTTCTTATATACTATTGGAGTGGATGCCATTCTCGTTCAGGATCATGGGGTACTGTCCCTTGCACGCTATCTTGTACCGGTACTCCCGCTCCATGCCTCTACGCAGATGACCATCCATTCCGTCGAGGGTGTCAGATATGCAGCAGAACATGGGATATCCCGTGTGGTTCTCGCACGTGAACTTCCAATTGATGAAGTCCGAGAGATCAACTCCGTTGCAAAGGGCCTGAAAGTCGGAATCGAACTTTTTGCTCATGGTGCACTCTGTATGGGATACTCAGGCCAGTGTCTCCTCTCATCTGTCATTGGTGGGAGAAGCGGGAACCGGGGGACATGTGCACAGCCCTGCCGAAGGAAGTATATGCCTGTCATCGGCGTTATCGATCGATATGGGAGGGTGATACAGCAGAAAAAGACTGAGGATGAGGAGTGGCGTTATCTCCTCTCTCCACAGGATCTGGCAACATATGAACATCTCTCCGAGATGAGGGATAGTGCCGCACTCAAGATTGAGGGGAGGATGAAGTCGCCAGAATATGTCGCCATTGTCACATCACTCTACCGAAACGCACTCGATCTCGTTTTGGAGGGCAGGTTCACACCTGATCCTGAAGCGCTCCTTTCTGCAGCATTCGCCTTTAACCGAGGATTTACACAGGGTCATCTCTTCGGGGCAAAAGGTCAGGAATTCGTCTCTGAAGACCGACCTGATAATCAGGGGATACGGTTTGGGACGGTTCTCTGGTATGATCGCGTACGGAGTGAAGCGGTGATAGGGGATCTCTCATCACCACTTCCGGAGAGGGGTGATGGAATAGTCTTCTCAAAAGAGGGGGAGGAGGATGTCGGGTGCGAGATCCGGTCTAAAATCAGGGTGGATGGGGGTCGTATCCGGGTTAAAATATCACATGCTGTGAAGAATGGAATGGAGGCGTCCATAAATAAGAGGGGGAGTGTTGAACAGGCGGCATATACAATAATCTCATCATATCCCCGTGGCGGTGGTCGAAAGGTCCCGATCGCACTCTCAGTCTCGATGGATGAGGAGCACCTGAAGATCGATGGACGCCTCACCGGGCCGAGAGGGGATCTGATCACCGTCACAGCACGATCGGTGTCCCCTATGGTTGAGGCGAAGACCCGACCCCTGACGGTTGAGGTGATAACAGATCTCCTGACACGGACCGGTGAGACCTGGTTTGAGGCTGTCATCGAAGAGATGCAGTATCCGGGCACCTTATTCCTGCCGATCCAGGAGATCACTGGTCTCAGAAGAGCGATCCTCTCAGATGCAGCAACAGCTCTCATCAGGTCATGTGAACCAGAGCCTGAAGAGGCAGCAGCTGCTGAAGAGCGGTTGCGGGTGTACCTGAAACGAGACCGACACCCTGCACAGCGGCGATTAGATCCCCCCTCGATCGCCGTCTATGCCGATTCGATCGAACAGGTGAAAGGTGCAATAGCCGGTGGATGTGACCGGATCTACTATGAACCTACCTATGCAGTCGCCACCTGTGGGAGGAGAGCGAGGTATACCTGGGATGAATGGCAGCAGAAAGTACTGGCGGACCTTGCCGAAGTGCACTCCCTCTCTCACATGAAGAATATACTCTGCTTCTGGAAGTTCCCCGAGATCACCCGCCGCCAGTTTCTCGACCATGCACTC
>NZ_JAUSCG010000049.1 GCF_030651615.1 Methanocalculus sp. | reverse complement strand
AGCTCTCTTTGCGCCTTAGCGTGAGTATTCTTCTCCAATCCTGGAAATGGTATCACGCAAAGCCGCTAAGCCGCCAAGTTTTCTTGTATTGGGGTTAGGCATCAGCTCTCTTTGCGTCTTTGCGCCTTTGCGTGATGACTAACTATTCTTCCTCTGAAGGCCTGATCTGATCGCTTCGAAGTCCTCTTCCGTTGCATCAATCTCAAAGAGGACGGTCCCGTACTTCGGGCATAGTTTGGTGAACGGGATAAGGATCTTCTGCTTTTTGATCTTCAATCCGACGAGCATCGGTTTTGAAAGAAGCATCGAGAGTCCCCGGAACTCAAAACCCGGTGGCATCTCATACTGCTCCGCCGTGTTCTTTCTTACGTATTCGTTCACTTCATCCGGCTTTGCATCCATCAGGAGAACCTTGCCACCAAAATTATTGACACACCGTGCCTGCATATAAATCTGTTCGCCTCTAATAGAATAAATATCCTCGTATGTCTGGCGTCAGGTAGAAATAGCTATGGCAATAAAAGAGACATATGCCAGCACCTCTTGTTGGACGGAAGTTTGGAGTCAACGTCATCGATCCCCCTGACAGAGAACGGTGCAGGGGTGTCAGGGTTCTTGGAATATCCGGTTCAAGCCGTCAGGAGGGGAGCCTGAGTAAATCGGAACGGCTTCTCAAACGAGCTCTTGTCAAGTATGAAACATTCGGCTGTACAACGGAGTTTATCCGGCTGAAAGATCTCAAAATCTATCATTGTGAAGGGAACTATTCTGAAGACCCCTCACAGTGTATCTACCCCTGCATGTCCACCCTGAAGTACCAGGATGACCAGATGCAGACGGTCTATGATGCGATACTCAGATCTGACATCCTCATCATCGCCTCACCCATCCGTTGGAACAACCATTCCGCCCTGATCCAGAAGTTTGTTGAGCGGATGAACTGCATCGAGAACCAGTATTCATGGTTTGGAAACCGGATGATCAAGGATAAAGTGGCGGGACTGATCATCATCGGGCATGTCGATGGGATTCAGCATGTCGCAGGCAACCTCTTCAACTTCCTCTCATGGCTTGGATTTGCCATTCCGGATGTTGCTATCACCTCGTGGGTCGGGGAGAATGACGAAGACACCACCCGCGACTGGGAGAAGATAGAGGGAAATCCCTATACGCAGGAGGATCTGGAGAATATGGTGCATAGTTCGCTTCGGCTTGCCTGTTCTCTGAAAAATGGATGAAGATCTTCTCCTTCTCCCGGGCTCTTCTTATTGTGGTGCAGGAAGAGTTTCATCATGGGCTGAATACTCCTCGGTCAGCTTCCTGATATCACGAACCTTCCCGTTTGCTGCCTCGATGATCGAGAGGACTTCAAGATAGCGTGAATCGCTGCTCTCATTGATCTTTGCGATCCTCTGTAAATAGAGCGTGTACTCAAGGTTCAATGTACGCCTGAGTTCAATGTCACGGGCCCGGAGAGAACTGATCGTCTCCTTTGTTGAATTCGGGAAATTTTTCGATAACTCCTGCATATTTCCGTCAAATATCCGGTATATCCCCCGGATCGCCTCAACCTGGCCTGTTGGCAGGGGTCGGCCCATTCGGGCTGCATTTCGTGCAACCTTTGCAAGATCGCGGGAGAGATCTCCGAGGCGTTCGAGATCATTTGAGATCCTGACAAGGAGCATCGTCCTCTTTGCCTGCATCTCGGTGAGTGCCCTCTTTGATACGGTGAAGGTTGCCTTCTCGACCTCCTCGTCGAGGAAGTCATTTAGGAGTTCGAGTTTACCTGCCTTCTGGTATGCCCGTGCAGCCTTTTCCGCCGTGAATACCGCCATCGCGGCATCGAATGCCTGGTTGGTCACATCATAGAGGTGTTTTACCTCCTCCTCAATGATACTCAGGACCTCATCCACCCTCTCCGGGAGTGGATCCTTGATCGCCACCGTCCGGAAGAGGATCTCCTCCTCCTCACCGGGAACAACCCTCATAACGAGGCTTGCAAACGGATGGAGAGCGAGGATAAAAACCCCCGATGCAACTATATTGAAGACCAGGTGGGCGTTTGCTACCTGCTGGGCTTCAGTCCCTCCTATCCCGGCAATGAAACTCACAAACGGGGTAAGGAACGGGAGTATCAGGAGAACTCCGCCGACATTAAAGATCGTATGTGCTGCTGCTGCTCTTCGTGCAAAGAGATCAAGTCCCCGTGATGCAAAAAGTGCGGTCGTTGTTGACCCGATATTTGCACCAAGAAGGAACGGAATCGCCTCGGGCATCGTGATCATCCCCTGCTGGGCAAGGATGACAACAAGTCCGGTTGTGACTGAACTTGACTGAAATGCGGTTGTTATCAGGAAGCCCACAAAGATCGCAAGTGGAAGGAAGGCGATCCCGCCGAGAAGCTCAAGGACGAGTGGATCGCTGCTATAGGGTTCTATGCCGTTAGAGATGATCGTCAGACCGAAGAAGACGAGACCGAAGTAGAAGAGGGGTTTTCCGAGGAATTTGTATCTCCCCCCGATGATCCCGATCAGAAAGCCTGCAAGGATGAAGACCGGTCCAAAGGAGGTGAGTTTGAAGGCGACGAGCTGTGAGGTGATCGTCGTTCCGATGTTTGAGCCGATGATGATCCCAAGGCTCTGAACAAATGAGATGGTACCGGCATTGACCAGGTTAATCGCGATCACCGTCGTTGCTGCACTCGACTGGATGAGTGCGGTGATGCCTGCACCAAGGAGGAGTCCTTTATACCGGTTGGTCGTAAGGCTGCCGAGGATAGCAGCAAATCGTCCTCGTGCAACTACCAGGATCTCTTTACTGAAGTTCTCGATTCCAAAGAGGAAGAGGATAACTCCAGGAACAACGGTGAAGAGGAGCTCCCATGTTGAGACCATACAGGAGTATGGATAGAACCAGTATGATAAAAAAAGGTATTGGAGGATTCAGCCGCGGATCATCGTCCCGACACCGAGATCGGTGAAGAGCTCAAGGATAAGGTTATGTGGGGCGTTTCCATTGATGATATGACAGCGCTCGACCCCGTTTCTGGATGCATAGATGCATGCCGCCAGCTTTGGGATCATCCCCCCCTGGATCGTTCCGTCTGCGATCATCCCCTCAACCTCAGCAAGGGTAAGCCGGTGATAGACCTTCGTTCTTTTTGTATCCATCACGCCGTCAACATCGGTGAGGGAGACGAGTTTTCCTGCATCAAGTGCAACCGCAATCTCTCCCGCCATTGTATCCGCATTGATATTTAAGTTATTACCCGCTTCATCGATTGCAAGCGGGGATATCACCGGGATGTATCCTGAATCAAGGAGTGTCCTGAGGAGGCCCGGGTTCACACGCGAAATCTCGCCGACAAACCCGAGATCGACCTCTTCTTCTCTATCTTCGATCATCACTCTCCTGAGATCCATCTTCCTTGCGATGACGAGATTGCCGTCATTTCCTGATATCCCAACTCCACGGGCACCGTTCTGTGCGATCAAAGAGACGATGGTGTTGCTGATCTTTCCTGCAAGGACCATCATCGCAATCTCAAGAGTGTCCTGATCAGTCACCCGGAGACCGGCAACAAACTTCGGTTCTTTACCCATCGCCTTCATCTTATCGGTGATCTCAGGGCCTCCTCCGTGTACCAGAACGACCCGCATCCCGATATAATGGAGGAGGACGGCATCTTCGATGACGGTGTTCATGATCGCCGGGTCAACCATCGCGTGTCCGCCCAGTTTGATGACGATCGTCTTGCCATGGAACTGCCTGATATAGGGGAGTGCCTCCATCAGAACGTCTTCACGCTTCATGTTGTGTACTTCCCGTTGATCTCAACGTACTTCTCAGTCAGATCACAGCCCCATGCGGTCGCTTCAGCAGAACCTGAGTCGAGATCGATCGTAAAGACGACGGTGTCGCCCCGCATCGCTGCCTTGGCTGCTACAAGGTCTGCTGTGATCTCACCCTTCTGAACAAGCGGAGTCTTCTCTTCGCCTGTTCCGATCCAGAGAGAGAGGTCGGGGATCTCAAAGTCCACTCCCGCATATCCTGCCGCTGCAACGACCCTGCCCCAGTTCGGGTCCTGTCCATAGACTGCGGTCTTGACAAGGGGGCTTGTCACGACGGTCTTTGCGATCTTCTCTGCATCCGCCTCATTTCGTGCGCCGCAGACTGCGACCTCGATCAGTTTTGTGGCACCTTCGCCGTCCCGTGCAATCGACTGTGCAAGGCTGATGCAGGCTTTTGTGAGTGTATCTTCAAGATCCTTTCTTTTGATCTTTCCGGCTTCACCGGTTGCGGTCAGGAAGACACAATCGTTTGTTGAGACATCACCATCGACTACAATCCTGTTAAAACTTCTTCGAACAGCGATCTTCAGGGATTCCTGCAGCTTTTTATCACTGATATCGGCATCCGTATAGAGAAACCCAAGCATCGTCGCCATATTCGGAGCGATCATCCCGCTCCCTTTTGCGATGCCGGCAACTGAGAACCCCTCCCCTGAGAAGAGGGCGTGCTTCTCGACGAGATCAGTCGTCATAATTGCCCGTGCCGCCTGGATCTCTGCATCTTCGGAGTGAACTGGTGTAAGCTCTCCCGCCTGCCGATGAATGAGTTCCAGATCAAGGTATCTGCCAATGACGCCGGTGCTTGCCACACCGATCCTGTTAGGATCACTACCCAGTGCATCACCCCCGATCTCCGCCATCTCGATCGCATCTGAAAGGCCTCGTCTTCCGGTGTACGCATTTGCACACCCTGAGTTTGCGATGATGCCTTCAATCCGCCCCTTCCTCATCCGTTCGGCCATCAGGTCGATGACGGGTGCACGTGCCTTATTCTGAGTAAAGACGGCTGCTCCAGCTCCCGCTGCCCTGATCAAGGCAAGACCGTACTTCCCCTCTTTCATACCGGCCGCTTCTACTCCTGCGATGCCACAGATGCTCTTCATTGTATCTCCTCTTCACGCTGTCTTCCCATACCTTCAACGATATTCGCCCTGGTGACGATACCTGCAAGCTTTTCATTCTTCAGGACCGGCAGACGGGCAACTCCTTCCCTGAGCATGATCCGTGCCGCCTCTTCAATCGTATCCTCTGCATTGACGGTGATGATCGGATAGCTCATCACTGAGCTGACAGTACGGGACCCAATGTCAGAAAGAGCTTCTTTTGTCTTCTCCCAGTTGAAGAACTCGCGGATCGGGATCTCGATCACCTCAAGGGGTGAGGGGAGCCAGAGGTCTTCGCTTGGTCCTTTCACTGCGAGCAGGGCGAGGATATCCGACTCGGTGATCATCCCGATCAGGTTCTCTCCATCCATCACCGGGAGACCGCCGATCTTCTTTTCACGGATGATCCTGGAAGCCTCACGGATGGTGTCCTTTGACTGGATGGTGATCGGATCTGGTGTCATAACTGCTTCTACAATCATAA
>NZ_JAUSCG010000045.1 GCF_030651615.1 Methanocalculus sp. | reverse complement strand
ACACCGGTGGCAGGCGACACATCTTCGTGAATCAACGATGATCTTCTCTCCTTCACGCCGGTATGTTCCGTACGAGCAGTTTTCAATACATCTTTCACAGAGCATACACCGTGATGGATCAATACTGACCCGGAATTTCATCGGGACAGTTCCGATACTCATACTCTCACCCTCCCGATAACCGGCTCCCCTGCCTTTGGCATCCAGACACGCTCAAGGTTTGGCTCCATCCTCCGGATCGCCGCCTCTTCACTTGATATATAGAGGCGATCTCCCGCTTCAGCAGCGATCAGTGGTCTCAGTTTGATCCGATCGGTGAATCCGACGATACCATCTGTTGTGGCAACAACAATTGCAAAAGGACCGTTCATCAGTGCTGAACCATAGGTCAGACGAATCGCTTTGTTCAGCATCTGCTTCCCCTCTTTCATCTGGTCGATCTCATCCCAGAATGGCGGTGCGAACGCCCGCACCATCAGGTCCTCCGGTAGACCATGCTTGCGGCCGAGGAGATCGCAGAGGTACGCGACGACTTCTGTATCCGTACCCATTGTGCATCGGTACCCGAAGCTCTCGATATAACGACGGTTAGTCCCATAGGAAGTGATCTCACCATTATGGACAACACTCCAGTCGAGGAGGTTGAAGGGATGCGCTCCCCCCCACCATCCCGAGGTATTGGTCGGGTACCGATTATGCGCAAGCCAGATGTAGCCTTCGTATTTTTCTATCTGGTAGAAGTCAGCAACTGCTTCCGGCCATCCCGATGCTTTGAAGACGCCGATATTTTTCCCGGATGAGTAGACGAGTGCACCCGGGATTGTTGTGTTGATCTTCATAACCAGCATCGTTACAATGTCCTCTTCAGGGGATGTGGTCCCTGGCATCAGGGATACATCAGGTTTGAAGAAGTACCGCCAGGGGATATGGGTGCGCCTGAGCTCAGGTTGTTCAACGGTTGGGATCTCCTCCTCAAACTCGATTATCCCCCAGGTCCTGAGGATCTCGTCGACTTTACCCTTCGGCTCAACAAGATTATCAAAGAAGAGATGAAGGGCATAGTACTCAGAAAAATCCGGATAAATGCCATATGCCGCGTATCCGGCTCCTTCTCCACTCCCTCGTTCGTCCATCAGAGAGAGGGCATGTTTGATTCGGGACCCGTCCATACCGGACCTGGATCTGTCAATGACACTGATAATTCCACACATGGGCACTCACACGAGAACATTTCTATCCTGATTCCCGGATGTATATGGTTGTTCCATTAAATATTTATAGGAATCAGTAGAAGTAATCTTCTATATGTCAGGAGACGATGTGTCCAGAATGCTGGAACAGATTGAGAAAGATCGGGTGAGATTCATCCGGCTCCAGTTTACCGATATCCTCGGAAATGCCAAAAATGTTGCGATCCCAGCGAAGCAAGCGGAGAAGGCGCTCACTGAAGGTATCAGCTTCGATGGATCCTCCATTATGGGTTTTGCACGTATAGAAGAGTCAGATATGGTCCTAAAACCTGACATGTCGACATATCGGATCCTCCCCTGGAGACCGGAGACGATGCGGGTTGCACGGTTTATTTGTGATGTCTATACTCCAAATGGCAAACCATTTGATGGTGATCCGCGCTATATCCTTCGGAAGCAGGTTGAGGCGGCAGCAAAGATGGGATTCATCTTCAACACCGGTCCGGAACTTGAGTTCTTCCTCTTCCGTCAGCATGATGGCAAGCCATCCCTTGAGTTTCAGGATGTCGGGGGGTACTTCGACCTCGCACCGACGGACCTTGCAGAGGATGTCAGACGTGATATCGTCGTTGCATTAACCGATATGGGCTTTGATATTGAAGCGTCTCACCATGAGGTTGCAGAGTCACAGCATGAGATTGACTTTAAATATGGTGAAGCATTGACAACAGCGGACAATGTGATCACCTTTAAGTTTGCAACAAAGACGATTGCACTTCAGAAGGGTCTTCATGCAAGTTTCATGGCAAAGCCGATCTTTGGGATCAACGGATCCGGTATGCATACAAACTGCTCCCTCTCTACACTGAATGGCGAGAATGCCTTCTTCGATCCTGCAGCACCTCTCCAGTTATCGGAGACTGCAATGCATTTCATCGCAGGTCTTCTGAAACACGTGAGGGCAATCACACGAATTGCAAACCCGACGATCAATTCGTACAAGCGGCTTGTTCCGGGATATGAAGCACCTGTCTATATCGGATGGAGTGCATCGAACCGGACCGCACTCATTCGTGTACCTGCACCCCGTGGTCGGAGTACCCGTGTTGAACTGCGAAGCCCTGATCCAACCTGCAATCCATATCTCGCCTTTGCAGCAATGCTTGCTGCCGGTCTTGACGGAATAAAAAATAAGCTTGAGCCACCAAAGAGTGCTGACAAAAATATCTTCCATATGACTCCGGATGAGCGTAAGAAGGAAGGTATCGATACCCTTCCGGGAAGTTTATTCGAGTCAAATCAATGCCTCATGGAAGATCCCCTCATCTGTGAAATACTTGGAAAGCATGTTGTTGAGAATCTCAACTCAATCGCAGAGTTTGAGTGTGATTCATTCAGGATTGCTGTCACCGACTGGGAGACGAAGCGATACTTCTCTACCTATTAACGCTCTCCCTTTTTTTTCTTTATCACTTCTCATACACCTGTTCTTCAAATTGATTGTTTCCTCCCTCTTCTGAATTATCTTATGGATGCTCTTCTGCACCTTTAGTTAATTATTTATATGATGGAAGATAACTTCCTTCTACGTCTTGTGAGGTGATACAGACTCTCCGGGGATGTTCCCGGAAATCTTATCACTTTGCAAGACTTCAGTGGCATATTGAGTCAGGCTCATGATCCACATGGCCTTTGAAATGAATGGAGACTCTCTGTTTACGTTGATGAACAGTCATTACTTCACAGGAAAGAAAATTGGGGTTGAAACGGAATGGAACTTGATTCGGGTGCAACTGCCTTTGTGCTGATTGCAACGGCAATGGTTATGCTGATGACGCCCGGTGTCGGGCTTTTCTACGGCGGCATGGTACGGAAGAAGAACTTCATCTCCACGATCATGCTTTCGATGATAGCGTTTGCAGTCGTGAGTATCCAGTGGGTATTAATCGGTTATTCACTCGCATTTGGCACTGATATCGGAGGATTTATCGGAAATCTTGATCATATCGGGCTGGCTGGAGTGGGGATGGAAGGTGAAGGGATACCGGATCTCCTCTTCATGGTCTTCCAGCTGGTATTCGCCGGCCTTACACTCGCGATATTGACTTCAGCACTCGCTGAACGGGTGAAGGTTAGCTCATTCATCATCTTTGGTCTCCTCTGGACGACGCTCGTCTATGATCCGCTTGCCCACTGGGCATGGGGTGGTGGTTGGGCTCATCAGCTCGGAGCTCTTGACTTTGCAGGCGGAACTGTTGTCCATATCAGTGCAGGTTTTGGTGCTCTGGCAGCAGCCCTCGTCATCGGCAAACGTATTGGTTTCGGTTCACACTCGATGGAGCCTCATAATATACCGATGACCCTGATTGGTGGTGCCCTCCTCTGGTTCGGCTGGTTTGGATTCAATGCCGGATCAGCCCTTGCAGCAGATGGTCTTGCAGCGAGTGCCTTTGTGGTGACAAACACTGCTGCTGCTGCCGGTGCTCTTGCCTGGATGTTGGGTGCCTGGCTTCATGGAAAACCGTCCTCACTTGGGATGATCTCTGGTGCGGTCGCAGGTCTCGTAGCAATAACGCCTGCAGCAGGATTTGTGGATCCGATTTCAGCCATCGTCATCGGTCTGGTAGCCGGTCTCATCTGCTACAAAGCGATGCTCTGGCGGATCAAGAAAGGTCTTGATGAGAGTCTGGATGCCTGGGCGATCCATGGTGTTGGTGGGTTCTGGGGTGCGCTCGCAACAGGTATCTTTGCGACTGCTACGATCGGAGGTGTTGATGGTCTTCTGTATGGTAATGTCACGCAGTTTGGTATCCAGATAGTTGATGCAGTCGCCGCAGTCCTGTATGCGTTTGTAGTCACCTACATCCTGGCGTATGCCGTCCACAAGACGATTGGTCTCCGGGTGTCGGAGGATGAAGAGTATGTCGGCCTTGACATCTCCCAGCATGGGGAGAAGGTTGCAAACTAACGGGGTGGTTGCTGTGAAAAAGATCGAGGCAATAATCAGGCCTGAAAGATATGAGATTGTTGAAAAAGCCCTGGAGGAGAATGGATTCTCGGCGATGACCGTTTCTGAGGTGAAAGGGAGGGGTGCACAGAAGGGTATCACTCTCCAGTACCGGGGCGGGATCATGAAGGTGAACCTCCTTCCTAAGATCAAGATCGAGATGATCATAAAAGATGAGGACGTTTCACGGGCAGTAGAGATCATCCAGACCAATGCCAGGACTGGGAAGGTCGGTGATGGCCGTATCTTCGTCCTGCCGGTGGAGGGGGCATACTGGGTTAGAAAAGACGACGCTCACGTTTAGAAAAAGATCGGGCTTGTACTATCTCCCACCTGGTGATTAGGGCTCAGATTGAACCCTTAAAAGCCCTTTTTTTAAGCCGGCCCCGAAGTCTCATCGCATCGACAACCCGTGATACTGCGACAACATATGCTGCTTTTCTCATATCGATTCCTTGTGTACGGGCAGTTGATATGACCTCATCGTAGGCCTTTACCATTCGCTTCTCCAGCCTCCGATTGACTTCTTCTTCAGTCCAGGGTAACATGGTTTTATTCTGAACCATCTCAAAGAACGAGACGGTCACCCCACCGGCATTGCAGAGGATATCAGGGATGATATGAACATCTCTCTCAAAGAGGATCGTATCAGCATCAGGTGTTGTCGGGCCGTTTGCAAATTCTGAGAGAATTTTTGGGCTCATTCGTTCTGCCCTTTCTGCAGTAATGGCATGTTCAAGAGCTGCAGCGATGACAATATCTGCTTTGAGTGTGAGCAGATCCTCACTATCCACTCGTGCAGTATTCGGTGATCCGACAACCGATCCTGTCTGGACTTTCTGATGAGATACCTCTTCAAGGTTCAGGCCTTCCTGACTGTATACGCCACCTCGTGAGTCCGATACTGCAATTACACGAGCATTGAGGATATTTCGTGCCATGTATGCCGCATTCCCCCCAACATTCCCAAATCCCTGGATCACTACCGTTGCACCCCTGAGATCCAGATTCAGTTCGCGGGCAGCCTCCCTGATGACGGTAATGCCACCCCGGGCCGTTGCCTCAATCCTGCCCAAAGATCCACCGATACGAATCGGTTTTCCGGTGACGATGCCGGGTTGATTCTTACCTGACAGGTTGGAGTACTCATCCATCATCCATCCCATGATCCTTGCATCTGTTCCGACGTCAGGTGCAGGAATGTCCATATCCGG
>NZ_JAUSCG010000009.1 GCF_030651615.1 Methanocalculus sp. | reverse complement strand
ATATTCCGGTATGTACTCCTTCATTCCTTCACCTCCCTGATATAGATGATCTCACCTTCTTTGAATTTTTTCAGCTTCTCAACATCAATGACCCTTCCAATGATATTTGTACCTTCAAAGGGCTCTCCGGTAGGACCAAATTCAGCATTTTCTGAAATGCGGACTCCGATAAGCCCTGCACCACGGCGGGAGGCATTCGTCATCCCAAGTGCCTGAGCCGGAACTGTGCCGGTTGGTGTATTCTCCGGGATAATATTGATCCGTTCAGGAATCTCAGGTTCAAAGAGCCAGACATCGTCAAAGGTGAAGAAGAAAGGGAGCATACCGACCGAATAGAGTTTCAGCCCTGTGAACCTTCTGAAGATATCGACGGTTCGTGAAGCGTTCCGTTCATCAAGTGAGATGTCGATGACATCCTCGTTCTTCATCGTAGTAAGACGGACCTGCTTTTCAGAGAGTACTTCAAGAGTCGTCTCCGGATCCTGATGGATGACAACCCTGTCTTCACTTACTTCTTCAGTATCGGCATGAACCTCTATTCCCCGCTCCATAGCAGCTGCAATCGCATCCTTAAGGTGCATGCCCCGGAGGTCAATACCAACAGGTTCTGTGATAACGGCACATGCGGTGCCCTGTTGAATCAGCCGAACGAGCTCGATACCATGGGTCACCTGCCCGACGACTGTATGGTAGGGGCTTGTTGCTACATCCTCACGATAGAGGTAGATTGCACCCGATTGCTTGCCTTTCGTTCTGATGGTGACTGCCCCTTCACGCCTCGGGCGTTTCTGTTCCTGGGGGACATCAAGGGGACCAAGGTGTGCATCCATGCAATGGGTCGAGGTCGTGCGCTCTGCATAGAAGATACCGCTCTTCAGACTGAAGAGGAGGTGCTCTGCGGATCTGGCAATGCCGGTATCAATTGAAGAATCGGAATACCCGTCGACATGAATGTTGATATGGGTGATGATCTCCATGCCGTCCTCAAGTGGAAGGGAGAGATCAGTTGTTGTGACTGTATGGGTGGAATCTGCCCAACTTATCATCCTCTCGATCTTTGTGATCTGATCTCCGATCACAAGCCTGTCGATCACACCGCGCCCTGCGATCACTCGCCCGATGATACCGCCCCCGGTCTCAGATCCGTGATCAGCCTGATGTTCCTGACGTGATATGATCAGGTAGGAGCGTTTTTTGTCATATCCGCCGCACCCGATGAGTACATCTCCCCGTGCATATCGTGAAGGGGCCCTGGCAGGCTGAAAATCAGCGGGAAAAGGGCCAAAAGCGGCTGCATACCGGTCTGACCAGTGAATGGACGTATTGAACGTGGGATCTCCCGGATCAGGGAGTGTCACTCTGACATCAGGAATCTCAATAACGAACTCACCAGATGTTGTGATGATACGATACTGGCGGGTCGCCTCTTCTGAGACGACTCCTGGACGAATTATCGCAATAGAAAGGGTAGGATTATGATTTGGGAGGATGTCTTTCAGACAGGAGCCGTCATCTGCCTGGACTATAGTACCATCCAGAGTGACGCTGATCATATTATTCTCCCTTTATTGCCCTGCTCATAATATCCCGTTCTTCTGCGGTGAGAAGATCCATGATCTCCTGTGTCGGTCCGATCGAAACGATCTTACCGCCACGCATCAGCGCACATCGATCACAGATCTCTGTTACAAACTCCATGTCATGCGAGACAATGACAAATGTCTCATCCATCTCTTCACGGGAATGGAGGATGGAGTGTTTGACATCAATTTTGGTGATAGGGTCCATCGTCCCGGTCGGCTCATCAAGTATGATGATCCTTGGTTCACGAATCATCACCTGTGCAAGGGCGACACGATGCCGCTCACCTTCAGAGAGGGTATTTGGGAACCGGTTGAGGATTCCACGACCCTTCTCTTCGGTGAAGCCTGCCATCTTAAGGGTGATCATCGCTTTCCTGATAGCAAGCTCCTTTGGAAATTCAAGGCCTATTGAGTCTGTAAGATTATCGAGGACGGTTCTGTGGGGGAAGAGATCGTACTCCTGATGGAGAAGGCCGATGTACATCTTGGCACGCCCGCGAAACTGGAATCCGGGTTTTGTCATGTCAACCCAGTCATCCCCGATCTGAATCTCTAGTTTTCCGCTTGTTGGCTCAAGTATTCCAGAAATAATACGGGATAGTGTTGTTTTACCTGCACCACTCGTTCCGATAATTCCAAAGATCTCCTTCTCAGCGATCTCAAAGTCCACACCATCGACTGCACGGATAACGCCTCTATCAACAGAGATGTACCGCTTCTTGAGATTCTCACAACGAATCAGTGTCTTGCCAAGCTTTGGTATGGCAAAGACCTCTTCATCATGATGATCTTTCATGAAGGTGGCAATAACATCCCGGGGAGCTCCGATCGCAGTGATCTCACCATCAGCGATGAGGATTGCACGGTCCGATACATCTTCAATCGCCTGTGCGAAGTGGGAGGTGATGATCATTCCCATTGAAGAGGAGCTTGCCGCACTTTTTAACATCTCGTGAACGACCCGTGCCATCTTCGGATCAAGGGTTGCTGTTGGTTCATCTGCAAAGAGAAGGAATGGCTCCTTTGCCAGCTGGCGCGCAAGAACGACCCGCTGCTTCTCTCCTCCCGAGAGATCACGGGCAATATGCATCATCCGGTGAGAAAGGCGGACTTCATCAAGGAGATCTGCGGCGCGTGAAACCGCCTTTCCTGAAGGATACCCGGTATCTTCAAGTGCCCGGAGGACATTTTCGATGACACGATCATTGCCGTAGAGAGCAAAGGTCCGCTGGAACATGATGGCGGTTCTCTGCATAAGATGACGTCTGACGCTATCGTCCTCGCCCCATAAATCTACATCTTTTAACTTCAGTGTTCCGCCGGAGCAGCGCTTGCAAGGGGAATTGGCGGCACTTCCGAGTTCGATTCGACCGCACGTATCACAGATTGAGATATGATAAATAATCCTGCCTGAAGTCGGGGGCTGATCAATCCCACGAATAAGATGGATGAGTACGGTCTTTCCGGCACCACTCCTTCCGATGATTCCGACCGTCTCTCCCTCTTCTATTTCGAGATTAATATTTTTAAGTACCCTCGTGCCATTAAAGTCCATGCAGAGGTTTTCGACAGAGATGAATGGTTTCATAAAGCAGCCTCTTGAAGTAGTATGTAGAAGAAGTGGCATATTAGTCTTTATATGGGGACATTCTTCTCCTGATCCGAGCGTATAATCCCTTCAATGATGGATATTACCTCATATACTTCTTTTATTGTGTAGTCTGCTGCAGTTTTGAGCGCCTCGATTCGCTCCCCCGGCTGTTGCTCAGAGAGTATGGCGATATCGGCTTCCCTCATCGCCCGAAGATCATTGATCCCATCTCCTACCATCAGAACCGTTGTATATACCTGCTTGAGCTCCTTGACTATCTCCGCCTTCATCGTCGGTGTTGCAACACCATAGATCCTATCATGCGGGATTCCGAGGAAATCTCCCATCCTTTCGAGTTTGGATCCCCGATCTCCGGAAGCAATAAAAGTGGCAACCCCCATCTGGTGAAGCCGGGTGATCGTCTCTTTTGCACCCGGAAAGGGGCTGCCCCCTGCAGTGATAGTATACTCGATCGAGCGGGTTCTGAGGTTTAGGATCACGCCTGAATTAATTGCCATAATCGGTTTAATCTGACTACACCGAATCCAGACATCGCGGATTGTATCCTGAAGGTCTCCGACGCATGCTCCATTCTCATGATAGAGAATGCCTGCCACCTCTTCCTGTGTGATCACCCGCCTGCCACATGAGATCCCAAAATCAATCCTATGTTCGATGAGGAACTCTGAGAGGAGCTGGCAGGGATCTGCCTTCATAACCTCCTGGGAATGTACGTTGATGAGGACGAGGATACGATCGGCGTCATGAAATGTCAGTGTCGTTGTCTCGATATCTTTCCGGATGGTTTCTTCTCTGATATCCTTTACCACCCGATAGGTCCTGAGAAGTGTACCGGCGCTGTCAAAGACTACTGCGATCGTCATGATGTACTTCTTAATATCTCTCTTATCAAGTAACTGTCATATATGTCACTACCAATCACAGCAGATGCGATCCGGTCGATGAAGATCCGGGGTGCAGGGCGTATTGCAAGGGCTGCTGCTGCTGCTCTTCGTGATCATGCAATGGCTCTGAGGTCACAGGACTATGATAATTTTCTGATTGAGATGAATCGCGCTGCGGATCTTCTCAATGCAACAAGACCAACTGCAGTCTCGCTTCCTAATGCTATTCATGCTGTGATGCGGGATCTGAAAAGTGTGACAGGGGTCGAGGACGCGCGCAGTATTGTCATCACAAATGCCGAGGCGTTCATCGAATCATCTGAGATGGCAGTCCGGCGGATTGCTGTGATGGGGGCAAACCAGATCGGGGATGGTGACTGCATCCTCACCCATTGCAATTCTGAAGCAGCACTTGCCTGTATCATTGAAGCGAAGCGGCAGGGAAAAGAAATCGAGGTCTTTGCCACCGAGGTGAGGCCGTGGAACCAGGGTCGTCTCACGATCGATGTGCTCAACAGCCATGAGATCCCGACACATTATATCGTTGATTCGGCTGTACGTGCGTTCATCAACGATATGGATCTTGCGATAGCAGGAGCTGATGCGGTCTATGCAAATGGGGATGTGATCAATAAGATCGGCACCTCCCAGATTGCACTCTCTGCACATGAGGCACGGACGAAGATGATCATCGCGGCTGAGACGTACAAGTTTGCCCCAAGGACAATGATGGGTGAAGAGATCAGAATCGAGGAACGGCCGGGATCCGAGGTGCTGCCTGATGAGATCGCAGACAAGCTCCCGTATGTCAGGGTGCGTAATCCGGTCTTTGATCTGACACCGGCAGAATATATCGATCTCATCGTAACCGAGGTCGGTGTGATACCTCCGCAAGCAGCACCTTCTATCATCCGTGACCATCTTGGATGGAATATCTCGATGTTTGAAGAGATTTTCCGGATCGGCAGGGCTGATTAGGAATGAGCTTTATCAATAAAACCAGGGTAATACATTTTTCTCTTTGACGTGCAAGATGAATGAGGAGTTTTTTCATGGGTATTGAATTTGTAAAATTACAGGGAAATGGAAATGATTTCATCCTTATCAACGAGATGGAGAATGAAGTCATTCCCGAAGAGATGAAGCCGAAGTTTGCGATGCTCTTCTGCGATCGCAGGTTTGGAATTGGAGGGGATGGTGTCCTCTTCATCTCAAAGTCAGAACAGGCGGATGTCCGGATGCGACTCTTCCAGCCGGATGAGTCCGAGGCAGAGATGTGTGGAAACGGCATCCGCTGTCTGGTGCGATATGCATTTGACAGAGAGTACGTAAAGGAAGAATGCACTGTTGAGACGCTTGCCGGTATCATGCCGGTGAAGTCAGGTTATCATGCCGGTGAATTCTTTGCAGTGATCACGATGCCCACACCTGCATTTGCACGGGGTGCGATCCCGGCGACCGGTGATGCTGACTCTGAGTACTCAGAAGAGATTGGGACATACCAGGTGTATGCAGTCAATACCGGTGTTCCTCATGCAGTGGTCTTTGTAGATGAGATCGGAGCAATCGATCCCCTTACACTCGGGCCGGTTATCAGAAACCACCCGACATTTCCAAAAGGTGCAAATGTCAACTTCGTTGAGAAGGTTTCGGAGAATACTCTTCGGATCAGGACATTTGAACGGGGTGTTGAGGGTGAGACCTGGTCATGCGGAACAGGAGCAACAGCATCAGCAGCGGTTGCACACAAACTTGGCTATACGGGAAAAGATATTCTTGTAGAGACGAAAGGCGGCCCCCTCCGGATTGTGATCGGGGATGAAGTGACGATGACGGGCCCTGCAGAGTCGGTCTTCATCGGTCTTCTTCAGCTCTGAAGAAGAGTGGTCTCTCCTTAGAAGACCAAAATCACCTATTTCTCGTTTCAGCACCCCCGGATGCCATCTCCGGTGATGACAAAATCAAACGATTCTCCTTCAGGGCGTGACCGGTGTTTCATAACAACTGCACGGCGCGCTCCGTTTCTGCGTTCAATCTTAATGATTGCCTTTGAGATATGTGAGAGGGTTGTTCCTCCGAGGCCGAAGAATCCGTCTGTTGCCGGGTCCATATAGACCTGATTTGTGATCAGAACAGGTACATTGTTCTTTCGTGCAATTGAGAGGATATCGATCATCTGGCGGCCAAGCATCCTCTGTACATCCCCGCGCCTCTCAAGTTCGGACCGGTAGAGTGCGGTTGCCGAATCCATCACAATGAGCCCGATCGTCTTTTTGGCAAAGAGTTTCTGTGACTCCTGGATCATCAGACCCTGCTCGGCGAAATCTACAGGTTCATACAGGTAGAGCCGTCCGGCGAGATCGGGTGCCGCCTCTTCTCCTCCTGATATCTGAATAAAACGGTCCGGGGAGAACCCCTCGGTATCGAAGAAGATGACGCCTGTTCCTTCTTTCAGTGCTGAGACTGCAGCCATTATCGCAAGGGTGCTCTTGCCGCTCCCCGGTTCACCATAGATCTGCGTGATCATCTGCCGTTCAAGACCTCCGCCAAGAATTCGGTCAAGGTCAGAACTTCCTGTGCTTACGCGTCCGAGATCCACCCTTGTAACTCCCTACGAGCTGCATCTTCTGCTAGCCGTTTCACCTCACGTATGGGGATGCCATGCCGCTCTGCGGCAGCGAGGACTGCATCAGATTCAGCCTTAACAGAGATTATCTCCCCCTGCCATGACCCTATCTTAACTCCGATCTCATCACCCTCAGGTATCCTGACGGTGATAATCCTCCGGTCTGCAATGAACCGGTGAACAGATGGAATGCACCGGACCCCCAGGGTTCCAAGCTCCTTTGCCAGGATGAATGCAAGTCTTTTTGAGTCCTCCCGGCGGCAGATGACCCGGATGAGGTGGCCGGGCCTGCCTTTCTTCATGATGATCGGAATGGCCGAGGCATCGCGGGCACCTTCACGGTGAAGGCGGGCGATCACTGCTGCTATCACCTCACCATCAACATCATCCACATTCGTCTCGAGGATATCGATGAATCCATTTTCACCCTCCGCTTCCATCACCATCACACGGAGGACATTTGGCCGGTCCTCCGGATTGCGGGTGCCTGCACCATATCCGATTGATCTGATCCGGCCGTCCGACCCGCCTTTTGGAAATGATGAAGAGAACTCTGCGAGGAGTGCTGCTCCTGTCGGCGTGACCAGCTCTCCGGTCT
>NZ_JAUSCG010000241.1 GCF_030651615.1 Methanocalculus sp. | reverse complement strand
GGAGGTTGCCCAGGTGATATTTTGCAGTGGTGAGCGGGATATGCAACTCTTCTGCAAGAGCGGTGGTGCTCTTTGGCAGATCAGACATCCCTTTTAAGAGATCGCCTGCGGTGGGGCTTGCCATTGCACGGGCTATCTTCTGGGCCTGTTCGCCACCAGGTTCTAAAAATACGATCTCTTCAGGCATGGAGTGTGAAACGAATTTGTTCTTCTGCGGTTTTTAGTGCTTCAGGGATGGCATCAGAATTCTCTCCTGCACCCTGTGCCAGTCCTGCTTTTCCGCCGCCTTTTCCTCCGAGGAGAGTGCAGATCTGCCGGACAATTGCACCTGCATCCACCCGTATATCACCTGATCCCATCACAACGCTGATCCCATCGCTGTCAGAAATGAAGAGTGCGATACCTTTCCGATCAGCCACACCTGTTGCGACATTAACAAGCTCTTTTCGTGGAAGATTCATCTGCTGTACTAGTACTTCGACACCACTGATGAGGTCGCCCTTCAGGTTCCGGAGCTGGAGTTCTGAGAGACGTGACTCCATCTCTTCAATTGCCTTCCCCCGGTTTTTCCACTCATTGAAGAACCGATTGACTGTCTGGGGGAGATGTTCTGTCTGAACAGACAGCACATCTGCGGACTCGTTGATGAGGTCCTGAAGATGCTGCATCGCATATATTGCAGCAAGTCCTGCAGAGAACTCGATCCGCTCGATACCATCCTGAATGTGCTCGATCCTGAGGATCTTGATGACTCCGACCTCCCCGCTGCTCCGGCAATGGGTTCCGCCGCAGGCCTGGACTTCGGTTCCCATCTGCACAACACGGATATCCCTCCCTTTTGGAACTCCCCCCTGATAAAGGTCGAATCCGTATTTCTGCTCTGCCCGGCTCCGTTCCTCCACCTTGATAAAGACCGGGAGGTTCTCCATGATCAGGTGATTTGCGAGGATTTCAATACGTTTTGTCTCTTCCGGAGTGATATGGTTATAGTGCCGGATATCAAGGCGTGAGGTTTCGATCCCCTTCTGGGCACCGGCCTGATGGACGTGAGGACCGAGGACCTCTTTACATGCACGGAGGAGTAGATGGGTCCCGGTATGGTGTCGCATCAATGACCAGCGTCGTTCTTCATCGACGATCCCTTTGACTCGTTCTCCCCGTTTCAGTACTCCGCCTTTTATCCGGTGGAGGATACGATCATCTTTTATGATCACCTCGTCCACACGGACAACGTTATTTGAAGTGACGAGTGTGCCGGTATCAGTCGGCTGACCGCCACCTTCCGGATAGAAGAGTGACTGATCGAGGATCACATATCCATCGAAGTAGTCGAGAACAACCCCTTCGAATTCAAATTCACATGGCCGCTCATAATAAAGCTTTTTGGTAATCGGAAGCCCTGCAACCCGCTCTTCATACCTGGCAAACTCAGATTTCTCCAGAATAACCTCTGATTCGGAATGCATATCAGCGATGATCGAATCGAGATCGTCGGGAAGATCAAAGGTTGCACCCTCCTCCGTCAGAATATCCCGCATCAATCCTGTCGGGATGCCATGTGATTCGTACAGGGTGATCATTTCTGTGAGCGGCACTGCCTCACCCTTCCTGATATAGGTCTGGGCAACTCTCTCTACAATCCGCTTCCCTCTTGAGATGGTTGCGGCATATTTTGCAGTCTCCCGCTCAATAATCTCCCGTACAATGCTTGCCTTCTGTTCAAACTGATCAGATCCGATCGTCTCCATCTGTGATATGACAAGATCAGAGAGTTTCTCATCAAGGTTGAGATCATTCATCATTCTCAGGCTTCGCCTCAGAACGAGGCGGGCAAGGTATCCTTCCCGCACATTGGATGGAACGATGCAGTCACCAAGCATGTAGGCAAGGCAGCGGGTGTGATCACAGAGTGCATAGATTCCTTCGATAGGAACGATCATCTCCTCGAGCTGCCCGACACTGACATTGATCGCATCTGCCACCTTCTTGCGGAGATCTGCAAGTCTTCCTCCCCTGATATCGATAAGACCGGCAAACTTTGCATTCAGTCCGAGGATTTTTGTGAATTCATCGTTGTACAGGAGATCTTCAAGGCCTGCCGATTTCATAAGGCGGGAGACCATCTCGGGGAAGACGGCATCATAGATTGTGGGTGATCCCTTTGATGCCCAGACGAAGCGTTCAAGACCGTATCCTGTATCGACGATACGAAGCTGCATCGGATAATAGTCTTTCCCATCAATCATGGTCGGGGGATCGCCTGTCTTCGTCCTGCCGAGGTTCATAAAGACGAGCGTGGCAACTTCAAGGCCGCCGATGAGCACCTCAACACTCGGCCCTGCATTTCCACCGCCAAACCAGGGATGTTCTTTAAAGGTGACTTTGTTCAGGTCGCCGCCAATTGAAGTGATAAAATGTGCACATAGCTCAAGGGTATCGTCTTTCCAGTAGATCTCTTCATCACCTGAGTTGAAGGCATGGTGAGCCATCATCTCAAAACAGGTAAGGTGTCGACCAGACCTCCCGACTGCATCGAGATCGTTTAACCTGATGCATGGTTGGGATATGGTGAGCGGATTTGCCGGAGGTGGAACTATCCCGCCGGTGACAAAGGGCTGAAAGTCAGCAATCGAAGCAATTGTCAGGTAGATGTCGTCTCGCCATCGTGCTGCCACCGGATAGCGTTCGATCCGTGTATGGTTGTTCGATTCAAAAAATGAAAGGAATGCCTCCCGCATCTCATCAATTGAATGCGGCCGGAATACTGGATTTCCAATGAACTGGTATGGCTCACAGGGTGCATCCCCACACAATTCTCGATCCGGGGTCAGTGTCCAGAATGCGGAGCCACAGGATCTACAGATCTTTCGGACAAAACCGTTGGATCGAAAATATTCTAGCTGGTATTCTTCCTCAAGCATGTACAACCACGTGCTTGGTATACGTTCTGTCCGTCACCATATATGGTTTCTCTTTGCGTTCATTCATCCTGATTGCCTTCCGGTCTTTGTGTATACCAGAGATCAAACTCTTCATAAAGGTCACATATCTGAGCGACCCGCAGAGCGATGCTGTGCCAGCACTCACCCCCACGATAGAGGAAGTCATCACAGGTACAATAACCATCTTCGACGATGTATTCATCTGTTCTTCCAACAACAACCCAGAAATTCCTGTACTTCTTCACATTGCCATGTTCAGCTGCAAGAATTGCTTTCTCTCCACGCTCATGGTATGCATGGAGAAGGGATCGCTTCGCCTCCTCTGTGAGGCTTCCCTCCTTTTGTAAGAGTACCCAGGGGTTGATCATATGAGAAGGCAACTCTCCGGAGGATCATCAATGAAGGTCCACCCCATCTTTTCTGAAATGGCTTTCATCCCAACTGATTCGAGAGCATAATGTGTCGCCTCTATGCAGGGGAGCGGGGCGAGACGTCCGGTACTGTGCTTCATCTCTGATGATATGAACAGATCTGCACCGAGATTACATGCCTCCTCCATCAGATCGGGTTGGAACCCGGATCCTCCGACAACTGCCACCCGCTGAAACCCGGATACCTGCCCATAGACTCTGGCACCGCATCCGAGCCTTTTTATCAGTTCTGTGAGGGAGAGATGGCAGTCGCCGATGATACCAAGGCTCATCCGCCTTCGGTCTGATAGTTCGAGCATATCAGCGATGGCATCGTTTATCCCGCCGTCCGCATGATCAAAGTTTGTATGCATCACAAAGAGGTTGATCTCATGTTCGAGGAGTATTTTAAGTATGCGCGCTGTTGTACCGACGATCCTGGTAACCGGGGTGAAGAGTGGGGTATGATGCACGACAAGCATATCTGCACCAAGGGATGCTGCTCCGAGGACCACTTTCAGGGTAGGATCGAGGGCTGCACATACCATCCTGACATCCTTTGTTCCCTCAACAACAAGGCCGATTTTTCCAAGATCGAAATCTTCGGCAAGTCCCGCCGGGGCTATTTTCTCCATATCATCGAGAAATGCGGAGACCTTCATGATAGTATTGTCTGATTGCGAAGGCAAAAGGTCTTGTGGCTGCATTATTACCTATAGTAATAATAAGTAGGCTTAATTAATGCGCAGGGTAAATATCGTCTATGGAAAAGTCCATCGATGAGATAAATCGAAAGATTCGCGATGGAAGTGCAGTTGTTGTCACCGCTGAAGATATGCCCGATATCGTCTCGGAATTGGGCGAAGAAGGAGCGCTTCTTGAAGTTGATGTCGTGACAACCGGTACTTTCGGTGCGATGTGTTCTTCAGGAGCCTTCTTAAACTTCGGTCATGCCGATCCCCCAATCAGAATGGAGCGGGTCTGGCTCAATGATGTTGAGGCATATGCAGGGATCGCTGCTGTTGATGCCTATATCGGTGCAACACAGGAGTCCACTACCGAAGGGATCAACTACGGGGGTGCTCATGTCATTGAAGACCTCGTATCCGGAAAACAGATCGAGCTTCGTGCCATCTCCAAGGGGACAGATTGTTACCCAAGAAGGACGATCACAACAGACCTCCTCCTTGAGGATCTGAACCAGGCAGTGATGGTCAACCCAAGGAATGCGTACCAGTGTTATAATGCAGCAACGAATCGTTCAGACAGGACCCTGAATACGTATATGGGAACTCTCCTATCGAATAACGGAAACATCTCATACTCAGGAGCCGGTCTCCTCTCTCCGATTGCGAATGATCCGCACCTCTCCCTTATCGGATCAGGGGTTCCGATCTTCCTCGGCGGAGGAAGGGGAGTTATCGTTGGTGAAGGGACACAGAGTTCTCCGGCAAGTGGATTCTCGACTCTGATGGTGAGTGGCGATCTCAAATCGATGAATCCTGAATATCTTCGTGCCGCAAGCATCACAGGATATGGTGTCAGCCTTTATGTCGGTCTTGGAATACCACTTCCTGTAGTGAACCTCGATGTTGTGAGGAACACCTCTGTGAGAGATGAGGATCTCATCACTTCAATAGTAGATTATGGAGTCCCAAGGCGAGACAGGCCGGTTGTACAGACAGTCACCTATGCAGAACTCAAGAGTGGAAGTGTCGAGATCAATGGCGAGATGATCAGGACATCCTCAATGTCAAGTTATAGCCGGGCAAAGGATGTCGCCCTTGAAGTGAAACGGTTGGTCGAAGAGGGATCATATACTCTTGCCCTCCCCACACTCAGAATTACTACTGAGAAACGGAGTCACCCGATGAGAGAGACGAAGCAGACTCCGAGGGTCAGGGAGATCATGAACCCTGCAGTCGTTACGATCACCGAGGATGAGTCAGTGAAGACTGCTGCGCGTAAACTTCTCAAAGGTGAAACGAATCATCTGCCGGTTATCGATGCCAATAAAAAGCTCGTTGGTATCATCACGACATACGACGTCTCAAAGTCCGTTCTTCTGGATGGCGATTCTCTCAAGGTCTCAGAAATAATGAGCAGGAAGGTGATCGTGATCACGCCTGATGAGGCGGTAGATGTCGCGGCAATGAGGCTTGAACAACATAATATCAGTGCACTACCCGTCGTCAACTCTGAGTATCATGTCATTGGGATCTTAAATGCAGTCGATCTCGGAAAACTCTTCTCAAAGAGGTGGCAGTCATGAAACTCTTCCTTACCATACAGAGAGAAGCATTGAAACGCCCACTCATTGCACAGGTAGTCCTTGAGACTGGTGTGCTCATCAATGTGGAACGCGCCCATATCGACTCAAACGAGGGTTGGGTGCTCATTGATATCCCTGAGAAAGATATGGAGCAGATCTCAAACCGTCTGACCGAACTTGGAGTAGAGGTGAAGAAGCTTGAGAATGCAATTCTCCATGATGAGCATGAGTGTGTTGAGTGCGGCGCCTGCCTGAGCATCTGTCCTCAGGAAGTCTTCTCATTTGATTCGGATTTCCATCTTGTCATCCGGGAGGAGCGGTGTATCCTCTGCGGCAGGTGCGTCCCCGCCTGTCCGCATCAGGCCCTTTCGATCCGTCAATGATCCGTGAGCATTTTCAGTTTCGACAGACGATTACGACGATCCTCGCCGACAGGCAGGTAGATATTGAAGCCGCGAAGGTGGGGATGCTTGATGCACGTCAGGCGGTTGAATCGGTGATCGCATCTGATCCCTTTTTTTTGTCAACGTTTGACCCCTATGATCCGGGATACGATCACCCGGTGATCAGGCGGATGGTCGATGCTGCATATGAAGCGGATGTCGGACCAATGGCCGCAGTTGCAGGGACGATTGCATGGGCCGGTGCCGAATCCATGAAGAAAGCCGGTGCAGACTTGGGTGTTGTTGATAATGGGGGAGATATCGCCCTTTTTTCTGATCGAGACCTCAGGATCGGGATCTATGCAGGAACCGGAAGCAGGAACGCCTTCCAGCTCCCGCCTCAGGAGATGATTATCGGCATCTGCACCTCATCTGCATCGATTGGTCCATCGATCTCCTTTGGTCTTGCAGATGCAGTAACCGTCTTTTCTAAAGATGTTTCAGCTGCTGATGCCTGGGCAACGGCACTATGTAATCAGCTATCGCCTGATGATAGATCAGCCTTTGACAGTCTCATGGCCACCCATGTCATTGGAGTCCTTGCTCTGTTTGGTGAGGTGATGATCTCGTATGGCAGCGTTCCGGAGATCATACCGGCGCATGTTAATCCTGCGCTCATCACAAAAGGGATCTGATACTATACATGCTCTAATGCATACTGCCTAGCCGCCTTGTGAGCACCTTTTCCTTTCATTGTCGCAATGATATCACTGCCGCACCTGATCTGCACTGCTGGTGTCTCTCCTTCTATCATAAAGAAGAGTTCAGAGAGTTCTATCTCCTCAAGAAATGCACCTTTAACGAGGCTCGATGCCGGTTCGAGGAGGAGACGATCGATTATCATCTCCGAGGGGACTTCTCTGAATGCATAGATATACACCTGATATGCATTGAGAAGATCCGAGATGAGAAGCTCGGATCTGATAGCCGGATCGAGACTCGCAAGGGCGCCTGCAAGGCGGTGCTCGTCCTCGTTTGCATAGTCAAGGATCTCATCTACAATGTCGAGTAGGGTGGTGCTATGATTCACAAGATATATGGTCGTTTTACACGCCATAATACTGTGTGAAAGATGAAGAGGTCGACTGGGATATCTACCACAGGATCACGCTTGGTCAGGCGAAGACGATACCTGACCTTGTGAAGGTCACAGGATATTCGGAAGAGAGCGTTCTGGCATCGGTTACGCGACTTGTCACATATCTTATGATAGCCAGACATGGCGACCAGGTGCGCCCTCTCGAACTCGAAGAGATGCTCCTGTCATGTAAAATACGATATACAAAAGATCTCCCCGTCACAATCGAAGGCGGTATCATCAGATTAAAATAATGCGTGAATATCATGGTTGAGACGTATATTCTCAGAATAGGTCACCGGCATGATCGTGACCAGCGTGTGACGACACATGTCGGCCTGACTGGTCGGGCCCTTGGAGCAAAGGGCATGTATCTTGCAGCAGATGATCCCGGGGTTGTCGAGAGCATTGCAGGTGTTGCGAAAAGATTTGGCGGATCGTTTACGATTCAGGACAAAGTCTCCTGGAAACAATGTATTAACAACTTTAAGGAATCCGGAGGGCGTATCGTTCATCTGACGATGTATGGGCTCCGTATTCAGGATGTTATCGGAGAGATCAGGGCTTGTGAGAAGGTGCTCGTCATCGTCGGGGCTGAGAAGGTACCAGGCGAAGTGTACGGACTTGCAGATTATAATATCGCTGTTACAAACCAGCCTCACTCTGAGATAGCAGGTCTTGCAGTATTTCTCGATCAATTATATCAGGGCAGAGAGCTTGATGCTGAGTTTTCTGATGCCGAGATCAGCGTTCTCCCCTGTGAACGGGGTAAAGAGACGGTGGAGCGGTGAAAAAGACCGTTCTTGTCGCCGGATATGCCACACGGCATGTTGCGTCATCTGCAAAACGTGCCGGATACAGAGTCTGTTCAGTTGATCACTTCTGCGACTTTGATCTCGGATGGTACGTGGATGATTATGCCGGGTTCGAGGAGCTCTCCGATCTATCACCGGCAATAGATCTCATCTTATCAAGAAACAGAATCGACCACATCATCTTCACTTCAGGGGCGGAGAATTTTCCAACAAACGGCATTCCCCGTGCCGGAACAAATCCCAATGCAATCTCACGATTTCTGGATAAACAACAGATGCAGACCTTCTTTGAAGAGCTCTCCATCCCCCACCCTCCCCTTGCAGCCGAAGGTGTTTATCCGGTGATGATGAAGCCGATCACCGGTGCGGGTGGATGGCGAAATGCCATTGTCCGGACAGCAGAAGAGAAGGCTGCATGGAAAGAGAAGTTCGATCTCCCCTTCATCAGCCAGCGGATTATTGAGGGGCAGCCGGCAAGTGTCTCCTGTATCTCTGATGGGAAGCGTGCAGTTGCTGTTGCTGCAAATGAACAGATCCTCCGTGGAACAGATGAAGCATCTTTTGGGTTTGCCGGATCGATCACACCCTGTGACCACCCGCTTGCCGGGGAGATGATGGCATTAGCCGAGCGGATCGTCAGCGCGAGCGGATGTATCGGATCTATCGGTGTAGATTTTGTTCTTGCCGATGAAGCCGTTGCAATCGAGGTGAATCCGAGATTTCAGGCAACACTTGATACTGTCGAACACTCACTTGGTCAGAACATCTTCTCCCTCCATATGGATGCCTGCTCCGGGATAGTGCCAAACTCCCGTCCCACTCCCCGGAGGTATGCGGCAAGGCGTATCCTCTTTGCAGAAAGGGATTGTACGATCAGATCCAATCTGGTGAGATTTAGCTCGTTCATCGCTGACATTCCCACTCCCGGAACAGAATTTTTAGAGGGTGACGCAATTGTCAGTCTCTTTGGATATGGTGAGTCAAGGGATGCGGCACTGAAGATGCTGGATAACCATATTAGTATCATCCACCCATATCTTGCATAATGGAACGAGTGGAAGAACTCCTGCAGATACCGGCAATATATGAATTTTTCCTCCGTCTCGTTGGCGAAGAGGGAATTCAGCTCCTCAGTCGGTTTCCGGACGTTGGGGAACACAGTGATGAGGCACTGGCTGAGATCACGGAGATTAATCTCAACTCGGTCAGGCATACCCTCTACACCCTCTATGAAGGGAGGCTTGCCGAGTACCGACGGGTAAAGGACAATGATACCGGATGGCTTACGTATCTCTGGCACCTGCGGCCCGATAATCTTGACGCGGTCATTGCAGAAGAGCTACTGACCGTCAAGGAGAAGCTTGTCGCGCGTGAGCGGTATGAGAATGAGAATGACTTTTATCTCTGCAAAACATGTGGGGCGATGTTCACGTTTAATGATGCAATTCCCCATGAGTTCTCCTGCCCGACCTGTGCGATCCCGTTATCCCATTTTGATAATGAGATGCTTGTTATTGCTCTTCGCCGAAGGTTGGAAGCGATCAACGAGTCTCTCGGCTAATGTCTGAATGTATCTCCGAATCCGATTGTATCGATCATCTTCTCAGGGCCGGGTGTCCTGAGAGGGTCATCGCCCATGCGCGGGCTGTGCGGAGAGTTGTCGATGAATATACCGGAGATGAGGCTGTACTTGGGTGTCTTGCTGAGTGCGGTGCTCTTCTTCATGATATTGGACGCTCAAAGAGCCGCGCGATTGACCATGCCATCATCGGGGGAGATATCTGCCGGGAGGCCGGTATTTCAGAAGATATTGCCCTGATAGTTGAACGGCATCTTGGGGCGGGGCAGACAGCAGACGAGTGTATTCAGCTTGGACTCACTCCCCGCAACTGTATGCCGGTGACCCTTCCCGAGAAGATTGTGGCACATGCTGATAATCTGGTGAAGGGCACTTCGGTGATCCATATAGATGAGCGGATGATCAGAATTGCTGATCTTCCACGAAAGAAGCGGCATCGTACCTATCATCTCGCCCTTGAGATGGAACTCTTCTCCCGATGATCAGAGAATCAGTCGTTTGACCTGAGGAAGATCCCTGAGATCCTCAACAACCCCATGAGGGAGCGGTCCGTCAATGATCATCACGAGTTTTGGCTCTTCGGCAAGGATCGGATCGGTGACGAAGAGCTGGCGTATTGAGAGGTCATATCTGTCAAGGATACTGACTGCCGATGCCACGATATGTTTGTCTGTTGCATTTTTTGGGATGAGGGTAATGATCGCAAGCCCGAGGGCTTCTGCAACCAATGAGAGATCAGGTGTTACCCGTATATTACAGAAGACCTGTTTTAAGGTGTCATGTTCGAGGATGCTGCGGGCGGTAGTATCGACGACACGCCGATCAACTCCGATTGCTCGCGCGACCTGGGTAGCAGGCATCTCAATTCCGTTCGCTGTGATCTTTCCTGATTCGTTCACTCCAAATCCATTTTCAAGGAGGAATCGCACAACGCGGAGTTGTGAGGGTGAATCTGAAAAGGCGTCAATGATATCTGACCACATAAGTACGAGATAATTGCCTCCTGGGTTGAAAAAGGATACCACTCGACGAGTAAGGGGGGGAATAGAGTCAGATCGATAGGATTTTTAAGGAGAGCATCGTATGTTATTAGGTCAATCCGTGCGAGGGTTGCCGAGCCAGGTCAAAGGCGCTAGCTTGAGGGGCTAGTCTCGAAGGGGTTCGCCGGTTCGAATCCGGTCCCTCGCATTTCTTTTCGAATGTTTTCATACCATTCAACTCTCTGTCTGATGATAGAGCATGACGAGTCGATCATCCTAATGGATGACTTTTATGATCATCTTCACTCTTCTTGTTATCGGTGTGGCGGGATGCACAACATCTGATGATGTCGAGAACCTAACCACTCTCGATGCATTGAATCGGGCAGATGAGACGATCGTTGCATATTCTATTCTTACATCCTCTCAGAGTGCCATCGACCGGATGCTCAGATCCATAGATTCCGAGGAGTCAGATCTGCAAACGCTGTTGCACAGACAGGTCTTACCGGTGATGTAGCAGAAGAAGAGATGCGGCGTCTGTATGGCACAAGCCCATATATCCGGAGTGCGGCGATCATAAATTCCGAAGGAATAATTCAGACCACCTTTCCAGAAGACCCAATGGCGGTTGGAGCGGATGTCAGCTATAATCCGGAAAGCATGACCGAGATCTCGGAAGGCAGACCTATACTATCAACTGCATTTGAGTCGGTTGAAGGGATTCCCGGCAGTGATAATATTTGTACATCCGTTGATTGGAACAAACGGATCTGTTCATGAAGAGGTAAGTGCCCTGATCATCTGGACGTCTGTTGGTCTCCATGATACTGGATGGCGGATCTCACTATTCAGAAGGATCGCATAATAACCACAGGGACATGATCTTTTCCTCCACTCTTTTAGAGATTGCTTATATTCTTCCTCTACAGATCATCTGTTATGAGATCCATTATCACCGTTGATGTAGCTCCCCAGAAGGTCATCGGCCTTCGCAGAACCGGACGATATGAAGATATTGGACAGATGATCATGGAGGTCTTCGTATGCATCCGGGAGCAGGGCATTTCAGTGATCGGTCCGCCTGCATACATCTGCCATGAAGAGTCTGTTGCTGATGTACATAAGGCTCAGGAGATGGGTAATGCCGATATTGAGGTGGCATTCCCAGTCGAAGGGGATGCCAAAGGATGTGGCGACATCACTGCCTATGAACTGCCGGGAGGGAAGATGGCCCGGATCATCCATATGGGTCCATACCCGGAGTCTGTGGAGACGTATAAAGAGCTCTTTGCATGGTTGCACAAGAACAATCATGTACTCGTCGGCCCAATCCGAGAGGTGTACATCAATGACCCAAAAACGACAGAGGAAGATCTCCTTGTCACCTGGATATATGCACCGATCTGTTGATCTCTCAAGAGATCATTGATCATACCTGTTGAGGGTAGTAAATCAATAGTTTTAATCATATCAAATCCGACATCTCTCTATGCCATCACCTATCTCCATCCTTTATGTTGACGATGAGCCTGCTCTCCTTGAGATAGGGAAACTTTTTCTGGAGCGGATGGGTGAATTTTCCGTTACGAAGAGTGAGAGTGCAACCGATGCTATCCGGCTCCTTTCAGATCAACGTTTTGATGCGATAATCTCAGACTATCAGATGCCTGAGATGAACGGGATTGAACTCCTGAAATACCTCAAAACTATTGGAAATACTACTCCGTTCATCATCTTCACCGGAAAAGGCCGCGAAGAGGTGGCGATTGAGGCGCTCAACAGTGGAGCTGATTTCTACCTTCAGAAAGGCGGGGATCCAAAGTCACAGTTTGCTGAACTCTCAAATAAAGTCCGGTATGCTGTTGCAAGGAGGAGAAGTGAGGATGCACTCCGTGAGAGTGAAGTGCGGTATAGGAATGTTGTTGAAGATATGGATGAACTCATCTGCCGATTTTTACCCGACAATACGATCATCTTTGTGAATGATGCGTTCTGTAACCTTTTTGAAATCAGTCGTGAAGCTATCATAGGGAGCAGGTTTCAACCAACAATACATCCTGACGATGCTGATAGCGTCTTCCATCATTTCGCCTCTTTCACCCCCGATCAGCCCTCAGGAACAATTGAAGAGCGGGTTATCATGCCGGATGGGCAGATCTTCTGGCAGAGATGGAGCACCCGGGCAATGTATGATGATAGCGGTATTCTCCGGGAATACCAGTCTGTCGGCAGGGATATCACCAACCTGATGATGCAGGATAGAGAGCTTCGGAGGGCAAATGAGGAGTTGATGGCAACAGATGAGGAGCTGAGGCAGCAGTATAATGAGATTATGGCTGCTCAGAAAGAACTCATCATCTCCGAGGGGCGATACCGGGCGATCTTTGAATACACGAGCGCTGCGACGATCATCATCGAAGAGGATACCACAATATCTCTCGCAAATACTGCATTTGAACAGCTTTCAGGAGATAATACCGAAGATATCATCGGTCGAAGCTGGACAGAGTTTGTCAGCCAGTCTGATCGTGATCGGATGGTTCAGTACCATCAGCAGAGGAGAAGATCAAACGAAACCCCACCACGAAATTATGAGTTCACGTTCATCGACAGATTTGGTGGAAATCATGCCACTCATGTGACAGTCGGGATGATCCCGGGTACACGTCAGTCGGTCGCCTCATTTTATGACATCACTGATCGTGTCCTGATGGAGGATGCGATCAGGAGGAGTGAAGAGCAGTACCGGATGATCACTGAGAACATGACCGAGACGATCACCGTGGTGGATCTCTCGATGCATTTCATCTATGTCAGCCCCTCGATTACGGCACTGCGCGGCTTCACCGTTTCAGAGGTGATGCAGCAGTCATTTGAAGAGGTACTGATACCGGCCTCAAGAGACCTGGCTCTCAGGCGGTTTGCTGAAGAGATGCAGCATGAGGCGGAGGGCACACATAATCCCGACCGGGTCGTCACCCTTGACCTTGAGGAGTATCATAAAGACGGATCGACCATCTGGGTTAATAACACTCTGAAGTTTCTCAGAGACGAGGATGGTCGCCCAACTGCTATCCTTGTGGTCTCACGGAATATCACCGACCAGAAACGTGCTGACATTTTCTTAAAGGAGAGCGAACTCTTCAACCGGACACTGATAGAGAACCTTCCTGACTATGTCCTTCTCTACGGGTCAGATGGGAGGATCCTCCATATTAATCCGCCAGCTGCTGCTGCCCTTGGATACTCCGCACAGGAGGTGATCGGCATGCATGTCCTCTCATTCGTTGCTCAGGAGTATCATGAAGGGGTGAGAGAGAAGCTAACAGATCGTCAGGAGCAGAGGGAGATTGCACCCTATGAGATTGAGATCATCTCAAAGGGGGGAGAACGTTCATTGGTGATCGTCAAAGGTGCTTCAATCAGGCATCATGATGCTCCGGCAACACTCCTTGTACTGACGGATATCACTGACCGAAAGAAGGTGGAAGATGCACTCTTTAGAAGCGAGGAGAAGTATCGCCAGTTGATCGAGCATTCAAACGAAGGTATTCTTGTTGCACAGGATGGGATGATCCGGCTCAGTAATCGAAGGTTGAAGGAGTTAACCGGGTATTCTGAAGAGGAGATATACGCAAAGCCATTTATTGAGTTCATTCATCCGGATGATCGTGAGATGGTGGCTGTCAACCATCAAAAGCGACTTACCGGAGAACAGGTCCCGGAACACTATGATTTCCGTCTATTGCGAAAAGATGGAGATTACACCTGGATAACCATTCATAGCTCCCGTAGTACATGGGATGGACGGTATGCTACACTCAATCATGTGATTGATCTGACCCATCAGAAAACCATTGAAGAGGCGCTCAGACAGGCAAATCGGAAGCTCCAACTGTTATCAAGCATCACCCGCCATGATATTCTCAATAAACTGACAACTCTGCAAGGCTATCTCACCCTTGCCTATGATAGTGATGATGATTCAATTCAACATACGTATCTTCGACAGGTGGAGATGGCAGCCGCCGCAATCCAGCGACATATTGAGTTCACTCGCCAGTATGAGAAACTAGGTGTTGCAGAGCCGGTCTGGCAGTCACTATCTTTCAGGCTGGATGAGATTTCAACTGAAACGATCACCTTTCAGGATGAATGTCAGGCCCTCCTTGTGCTGGCCGATCCGATGCTCGAAAAGGTCTTCTTCAACCTGATGGATAACACCCTCCGTCATGGAGAGGGCGCAACGCAGGTCCGCCTCTCCTATGAGATAGATGACAATAACTGCAGGATTATCTGGGAGGATAATGGCATCGGGGTCAGTGATGAATCAAAAAAGGCAATCTTTGGCTGGGGTGTCGGGAAGAATACCGGATTTGGTCTCTTCCTCTCACAGGAGATCCTCCGGATTACCGGCATTACCATTCAGGAGACCGGTACGTATGGGAAGGGAGCACGATTTGAACTTGAAGTTCCGGCCGGTATGTGGCGGATTAAATCCTGATAGACTGCGGGATTTTCCGTAGTTTTCCAAAACTATTTCTTATCTGGCGCCTCTTCTAGTCATATAGGAGAGGATCGATTTTGAGTTCCGGATATCTTTCAGCAGCACTTGTGATCGGCATTCTCATAATTGCTGCTATCATCGGGGTTGCAATGTTACAACCCGCAGAGATCACATCATCAGGTGGTCCTGTAAAGTTTGCCTCAGATAAGGATGTAAGAGAATACCTGATTCAATCTGAAGAGAGAGCTACCACTGGTTCTTACAGAATGGATGGTGCCATATTCGCACAATCGACAAAGAATGCTCTTTCGGAGATGGCACCCATACCTTCAGCAGCTGGTGCCGGCGTTGAATACTCCACAACGAACATTCAGGTTGAAGGGGTGGATGAAGCCGATTTCGTAAAAAATGATGGCAGGTATATCTATCTGATCGCCGGAGGGGAGTTTGTCATCATAGAAGCATATCCCCCCGAAAATGCCAGGATTATTTCAAATACCACCCTTACAGGAACTCCACGTGAGATGTATCTCAGCGGCTCTGTCGTCGCAATCTTCTCAGATGTGACTGAAGAAGTATTTGAACCGGTAGAGGGGAGTGCAGCACCCGTCCCTGTCCGTCGGGAGGTGACTCATGCAATGATCTATGATGTCACCGATCGCACAAATCCGGTGCTTATCCGAACCATTACAGCATCCGGCACCTATGCATCATCCCGGATGACAGATGGTATTGTGTATCTGATCACACAGGAGTATCCGCAGAGGCGTGGATCTGATATTCCACTTCCGATGATCATGGATGGGACCGATTCCAAAAGACCTGATATCTGGCGCTTCGACGATCTTGAAGGTCCGTTCATCTTCCAGACACTGACAGCATTCCGGCCGGCTGCAAAATCATCAGTCTCTGCAGAGAGTTACCTTGTCGGATACTCTTCAACGTTCTATGCATCGCAGGAGAATCTGTTCATTGCATATCAATACTATGGCAACCAGCAATCCTATGGAAGATCAGGGCCATCCACGATCATTCATCGGTTCGAACTCCGAAAGGGTGATCCAGTCTGGAGACTGAGCATGAGTGTTCCGGGAAGGCTCTTAAACCAGTTCTCACTTGATGAATACAAAAACCACCTCCGTGTCGCGACAACAATGGAGGAATACGGTCAGATGGGGAGTGTGACATCATCACGCATCACCATTCTTGACCAGAGCGGCACCATCACCGGAGAGATCACCGGGATCGCACCAACAGAACGGATATTTTCTGCACGATTCATCGGAGATCGATGTTATCTCGTCACCTTCCGCCAGATCGATCCCTTCTTTGTTATTGATCTCTCAGATCCGAAGAACCCACAGATCCTTGGAGAACTGAAGATACCCGGATACTCCGACTATCTTCATCCCTTTGATACGAATCATATCATCGGAATCGGAAAAGATACGGAAGAGTCCTCATGGGGTGGTGTCATTACCACCGGGGTGAAAGTCGCCCTCTTTGATGTGACAAATGTAAGCAATCCGAAACTGAAGGACTCGGTCACCATTGGGGGTCAGGGGAGTGATTCAGAGGTGCTCCGTGATCACAAGGCATTCTACCTGAATACGAAGAACGGGGTAATGGTTCTGCCGATCACCGTCTCAGCCGGGTATGGCTCAGGATATGTCTGGCAGGGCTCCTATGTCTATGAGGTCTCATCAGAGTCCGGGTTCACCCTGAGGGGGACAGTCGCACAGTATGCAGGTGATGCACCTCCGGACCCAGACAGATGGCCAACAGCAGTGAGACGATCCCTCTCAATAGGTGAGGTGCTCGCTACCATCTCTGATAACTCAGTCGTCCTGACAGATATCCGGTCGCCATCAAAACGCTATGCAACGATCGATCTCCCGGTCTACCCCAGATTGGGTTACAACATCGGTTATTTCCCCGCCCGTGCTGAATGAAGGCCATTCCCTCTTTTTACTGTTTTTATGCTCTACACTGCAGGGGCGACTCGGATCAACCCCTGATGTCCGTCAACTTCTTTCGATTAACGTCCTGGGCTTCCTGTCTGTTTCGATCGTGAACATCTTAATTGTTCAGAGTCACATGTAGTATTATGAACCCGGATTATATGCGGGAAGCGATCAGATCTGCCCGGGTTGGAATAGCTCATGGCCAGTCCCCGTTTGGTGCAGCTATTGAGTGTAATGGGAAACTTATCGTATCTGCACACAATCAGGTGTTTGCAGGCATAGACAGCACCGCTCATGCAGAGATCATCGCGATCAGAAAGGCGGAAGCACGATTGAACACAGTTGATCTCTCAGGATGCACAATGTATGCAACAACTGAGCCATGTCCCATGTGTTTTGCTGCCTGTCACTGGGCAAAGATCAAAACGATCATATATGGGACCTCTATTGAAGATGTACATGCCCTTGGATTTTCCGAGATGACGATACCAAATACTGAAATGCAGAAGAGAGGAGGAAGCAAAATTGAGATAATCGGCGGTTTTCTCCTTGAAGAGAACCTTGCTCTCCTACGTGAATGGGAGGCAATTCCCAATCGGCAAACTTACTGACGGGCCCTCAGTCTGCACTCGCACCGACTTATCGTAAAAGCAACCGTGATCGCAAAGAGTGCCGGGATGAGAAACGCGAAGAAGAACGAAGAGTACTCTGCAATAAATCGATAGTATCAGTATTTTCCTGTAAAATTCATTAAGGCTCTGTACCAAGTTAGAATTGCAAAAGGAGAACAGAGCCATGGATATGTATGATTTAGCACAAGATTATCTTTCCGATCCAAACGGTGTAATGCAGACCCTGTTG
>NZ_JAUSCG010000236.1 GCF_030651615.1 Methanocalculus sp. | reverse complement strand
TTATTTTTTTTTAAAAAAATGATTTTTAAGGACTAATTTTCCAGCTCTTCCTCTCTCCGTCCGACAAGTGCCGCTGCTGCCTGTGCTGCACCTGCAAGGATGGCATCTGCTCCCGGAATGAAACGGTCATGCATCAGGATTGCACCATCACAGATGACCGTCTTTACGACATCACCGTTGCAGGCATAGACGAGGTTTGATACCGGGTTATGGAAGGGGGTCTGGCAGATCGCCCTTCTGTCAAGAAGAATGATATCCGCTGCATAGCCTGGAGCGACGGTGCCGCCGCCGGTTCTGAGTGCCTCTGCTCCTGTTCTGGATGCGATATCGATTGCTTCTGCTGCCGGGAGGATGGTTGCGTCCCGGGTAGCGAACTTCTGGAGGAGGGCTGCTATCTTCATCTCCTCGAAGAGGTCAAGGTTGTTGTTTGAGGCACAGCCATCTGTTCCGAGGGTTACCGGTGCGCCAGCATTTCTCAGGGCTTTGTAGGGTATTGCTCTTCCGCCTGCAAGCTTCATGTTGCTTGAGGGGTTGTGGGATGCTGCTGTGTTGAATCTTCCAAGGAGTCTGCATTCGGCATCGTCCAGGTAGCAGCAGTGGGCGGCGACGGTGCGGTCGGTGAGGATGCCATATTTTTCGAGGTGAGCTGCTGGTGATACGCCATTGTTTTTGATGCAGTCATCGACTTCAGTCTGTGTCTCGGAGAGGTGGATGTGGATACCGCATTCATGCTCCTTTGCATAGTCTGCACACCATGAAAGGCCGTCTGAGGAGACTGTGTAGAGGGCGTGGGGTCCGGTGGCAAAGGAGAGCCTGGTGTTATTTCTGGCTTTGATATTCCGGTGGAGTGCCATTGTTGCTTTAATCTCGGCTTCCCGCTTCTCTTCGGTGAAGAGGTCGATGAAGCCGTGGGAGAGGCAGGCCCGCATTCCGGCTTCCTCTACTGCATCGGCAGCTCTGTCCATGAAGAAGTACATGTCGTTGAAGGCGACTGTACCGGTTTTGATCATCTCAAGGCAGGCGAGCCGGGTCCCCCAGTAGACGTCATCTGCGGTTAAATGTGCTTCAAGCGGCCATATCTTCTCTGAAAGCCAGTTGAAGAGGACCATATCGTCTGCATATCCACGCAGCAGGCTCATTGCTGCATGAGTATGGGTATTCACAAGGCCCGGGAGGGCGATATCGCCTCCCGCATCGATCTCAATATCGGCATTTTTGTGCATGACAGAGCTCATCCCTTCGCCGATGGCCTGAATTATTCCATCGTGGATGAAGATGTCGGTCTCTCTGCCGTTCAGGTACGCGTTTCGAATCAGGATTGATGAACGCCTGTTGTAGGGGATATCCTGGTCTGTCATTATAACTCTCTCACAATCTTCTCAAGGATAAGGCTTGTTCTTCTGCTGCCTTCCTTTGCTGCGGCCAGAATCGTATCGTAGCTGATCGATTCGTCGCCGATCCCGTTTGCATAGTTGTCAACGGTGCAGATGGCGGCAAACCGTATGCCGAGCTCGTTTGCAAGGGTTGCCTCACTTGCCACCGTCATCCCGACCATATCGGCTATTTTTCCAAGTGCATGTACCTCTGCTACGGTCTCAAACCTCGGACCGCTCGTCTGGACATAGGTTCCGCCGATCCGGATATCCGGATGGGTGGTGCTGAGGGCGATGATAAGGTCATGGTCAAATCCGGGTGTTGCATGAGTGATGGTTGTGTCATGGAATGTCGGTATCCCGCTCCAGCTGATGAAGTCCTTTGGAATGAGGACTGAACCCGGCTGATACTCCACCTTCAATGACCCGACTGATCCAAATGCCACGATCCGGTCCACTCCAAGGATCTTCAGGGCCGCCAGGTGTGCCCGGTGGTTGATCCGATGGGGGGGAAGGCAGTTCTGGTGGCGTGGCAGAAGACAGATGTCGCCGGTATGGAGGGTTGCCTTTCCATAGGGTGTTGCGACGACCTCCTCCTTCAGTGGTGGAAGGTCTGCAAAGAGGAGGCTTGTTCCTCCGATTATTCCGAGCATGGTTTTCGCTCCGTCACCAGGTATGTTGCCATCTGGAGAAGTGTTTCTCTTCAGGAATATTGAAGGAGACGGTTTGGATTTTTCTCTCAGCATACAGTTATATCCTCTTCTCAATATATCGCACCCTATGTCAGAGATCAGAGCCATTGCCCGGATGTTTGTTGCACGTGAGACGATGGAAGGAGCGGGTGTCCGGCTTCACCGGGCATTTGGTTACTCACAGATCCCCCTCTTCGACCCGTTTCTGATGTTTGATGACTTTCGGGGTGACGAACCAAAGGATTATCTCGCCGGTTTTCCCTGGCATCCGCACAGGGGAATTGAGACAGTAACCTACATGCTGGAAGGAAGGATCGAGCATGGCGATAGTATGGGTCATGCAGGAGATGTGCCTGCCGGTGGGGTCCAGTGGATGACCGCAGGCTCGGGTATTATCCATCAGGAGATGCCAAAGCCGGTCAACGGCAGGATGGGGGGGTTTCAGCTCTGGGTGAATCTCCCACGGAGCCATAAGATGATGGATCCACGGTACCAGGAGATACAGGCTGACGATATCCCTGTTGTGATGCTGCCTGGTGGTGTGAGCGTCCGTGTTATCTGCGGCGAGGTCGGAGGGGTTGCCGGTCCTGTGAAGGATCTCATGGCAGATCCCGAGTACCTTGATGTGACCCTTGAACCGGATGCGGTCTTCTCCCACCCGGTGAAGGACGGCTATATGGCGGCTGCGTATGTTTTTGGGGGTGCGGGTTGCTTCCATCCCGATACAGGGGATGCTTTTTCGAACCGGACGATGATCCTCTTTGGTGAGGGGGGATCGGGTATCTCTGTCCGTGCACTTGAGGAGGGGTGCCGTTTCCTCTTCTTCTCAGGAATCCCGCTCAGGGAGCCGATCGCCTGGGGCGGGCCTATTGTGATGAATACGGATGCGGAGGTCAGGCAGGCTCTCGCTGAATACCGGAACGGGACGTTTATCAGGGGATGAGGGTTTTATCTTTTCTCTCATGAAAAGATGCAGGAGCATATATTCTATGAAGAGAGAGAGTAATCCGATCGCCGGGGAGATCACAATAGACTGTTTTTCAGGCAATGAATTCGATCCTTTCGTACCATTCTATATTGATATTTTTTATGATCGTGAGCCATTGGCACAGTGCATCGGCTTAAACCGGGAACAGATGGGATGTATCACCCGGAACCTCTATGGCGGGGAGAATAACCTCCTCTCCCAGGGTCTCTGCTGGGTTGCCCGGGATCGCAGCCAGGAGAACTGTCCCGTTGGCATCATCGCCTGTGATGATCCGGTTGCCGGAGGGGAATTGCAGATGCCCCGGGATCTCACCGGCGAGGACAGAGAGAAGATTTCGGTAGTAGCGGGGCTGCTGGAAGAGGTTAGCCGCCCCATGCAGGAGCTTTTCGGGCAGGGGGAGGGCGTATGCCTCCATGTGGGTGCGGTTGGCGTCCTCTCCGAATATGTGGGCATGGGTATTGCAACCCGCCTTCTGGAGACTGCTCTTCAGGAAGCCGAAAGTCGGGGGTTTCGATATGCCTTTTCCGAATGCGCCAACCCGGCATCCCGGATGCTGCATGAGAAAGCCGGATTTCACAGCATGAACTGTATTTCTGTCAGCAGCTTTACCATGAATGGACGGCGGCCGTTACCGCATTGCGATCTGGAGATCCACCTGATGCAGAAGGTCATCGACGGTTGAGAGGACTGTTGAGTACTGGCGCCTACTGGTGATGTGAGAGCCGGGCGCCCTCCTGCACCGGTCTTCTTCCCAATTACCGCCGGGCTTTTCACGATCAAACAGGCAGGAAGCCCATGACTTTAGTCGTGGGTAGTTGACGATAAGGGTCCTATCCCTGCCTGAAGATCCTGATGGTTGTGGGAATCGCTGCCAGAACGAAGATGACTCCATACCAGTACCACTCAAGGCTCAGGATCGGCTCCCAGAGCTTTGCAACCATGAGCGCAAAGGCAAAGACACTGAGCTTCACCAGTCCCATATCGATCCAGCTGAGTTTATTCACCCGTGCATCTGCCCAATCTGTAAAGCCTGCCATAATTTCCCTCCCCCATCTCTATGATGAGGCAGATGGATCTCTCGTCCTCTTTGGGTATTAGGTTTACTCAACTCCCGGGGAAGTTGCCTTCTACCTGTTTTTCCTGACAGGCAGGCAGCCATGAGGTGTGTGATTCCTCCATCTGACTGTTTTATGCTCATCTTTTCGCAGTAATGAAGGTGATGCATAACCTCTTATAAAGAGAACGATAATTTCCTATCAGGGGAGGCTTTTTGCTCCAGTGCCGAGTGCGGCCAATGGTTTTGGTCACCTTCACCATCTGGCGGGGCAGGTCTTTTCCCCTGCTTTTATTTTCTCTCATCACATTATGATCTTAAATGGTGAAGCAGGTGCAACGTTATTGGATAGATGCCCCGCATTCTTCTGATGGACGTGATATTCAAAACGATCATGAACCGGAGGCAGAGCAATGGAGCAGGAATTTCAGGGTTCGTTGACGAAAGAGACGTTCAAGGCAGAGGTTGCCCTTCCCATGGAGATATCCTCTCTTCTCACCAGTTCTGACATCGACGAGGTCACCAGACTCTATATAGATGTCTTTCTTGATGATGAGCCGACATCCCGTGCGATCGCCCCGGAGAGAATCGCTGTCTGTCAGGATGCACTGGCGTATGTTGTGGCGCTTGCGGAGAATGGCCTGAGCTTCATTGTACGGGATGGGGAAGCAGGAGGGATCGCCGGGTTCATCTTCTGTTTTGACCTCCTTGACGATCCCACATCAGAAGGTGCACCGATGGCTGCGTTATCCCGTCATTTTCCTGAGGCTATTTCGATGATCGATGAACTTGAAGATATGTTCCTGAAGAGAGCAGGGGTCGCCCGTGGGTCTGTTCTGCATATCTACCAGATAGGTGTCGGCAGACCATACCGCGGACGGGGGATCGCCACCGCCCTGATTCGGCAGGTGCTTCACCACGCCCGGGAGCTGGGGTACCGGCAGGTTGTAACGGACTGCACAAGTGTACGGTCACGCCGTGCATTTGAGAGGTGCGGTTTTTCCGGGAGAGGGTACCTTGCCTATGATGCGTTTTCATACGGAGGTGTTTGTTTCTTTCAGGGGCTTGAAGGGGGTATCAGCCTGATGGTAAAGGATGTGGACCCCTCCTCTCTGGAGACTGAGCCGTAAAGAGCGCCGGGGTACTGTCTCTCTCTCTTGAATACTTCTGAATCCTTTGGGGTATCTTACAGCTGCATATACACTGCATCAGCCTCTTTGTCGAGTGTTCCTTTCAGGGCCGTTTTCTCCTGTCAGCAGATGCTGTGATCAATTCCTTTGATCGTTTCCTTTCAGAAGGCCGCTCTCCTCATTGAAGATGAAGGCGAATGCCTTTCCTCTCTTTGTTTTCCGGATAAATCCTCTCTCCACGAGCGTGAGCAGGTCTGTTCTTGCGGTCTCGTAGACGACGGCATGCATCTGCATGATCTGGCGGATGGAGAAATATTCGTCGCCCTGCTCCATCATGGTGCGGAGGATATCTGCCTGCCGCTCATTGATCCCCGGGACCTTCCGGCTGATGGTTCGGGCCCTCTTCTGTTCTGACTGCTTCTCTTCAATATAGCTGAGCAGATCCTGGAGGGCTTCGTTGATACAGGATATAGTGTAGTTGATGAAGTAGGTCAGATCCATCTCATCGTATCTGGTATGCAGATAGGCGAGTGAGTAGCGCTTTTTTGATCTCTGGATGGCCCGTGAGATCGCCATATATTCAAAGAGCCAGTACCCCCTTGAGAGGACATACCAATAGAAGATGGTTCTCGCGGTCCTCCCGTTGCCATCTGCAAACGGGTGGATATACCCGATGAGATAGTGGAGGATGATCCCCTTGATGATCGGGTGGATGGAGGTAATGGCCGTTTTTCCTGATTCGTCATCATCCTCATTTGCAAACCGGCAGAAGGCTGCGATCATCTCTTCGATCTTCTGGTGGTCGGGGGGTGTATGCTGGATTTCTCCGGTGAGGGCATCGACTACGACGATCTCGTTGTTGTCCCGGAATACTCCGACCTCCTTTTGATTGATGGTTTTGTTGGTGACGATCTCCTGAATGTCGCAGATCATTTCCCGGGAGATAGGCTCATCCTTCTGTGTAAGGATATACTGCATCGCCTCATAGTTGTTGATCACCATCTGCTCATCGGTGCTTTTTGGCTTTCTCTTTGAGATCAACAGCTCCTGAGCCTTCTTCCGGGTCGTCACGGCTCCTTCAAGGATACTTGATGCGATCGCCTCTTCCATCATCGAATTGATGATATAGGATTTTTCAAGACGGATCTCTCTCTTATTGATCCTGAGTGTGCCGGAGAGGTACCGGTCATAGGTATGCAGGTTCTTTGCGATCTCGGGAGTGAGGGAGTAGATGAGCGTGAGCAGGGGATAGGGGATCGTCTCGTACCGGAGCCTCCGGTGAGTCTTCATCAGGTGCCAGATGTGTTCTCTCCTCTTCTGGTCAGGTACCCTGTGAATTAATTCGTCCCATGAGAGGTACCTGCGGTTATATTCACGCACCTCGTTCTGGATCTCTTCATCCCCGCCGATGGCTGCGGCATTTCGGGATGATGGCGAAGCACTCTCCGGAGGGGGGTTTTGAAGTTTTTTCATTGTGTACTGTTCCTGCCAACTACTAATTTAGTAGTAATTAGTATTTATTGGTATTTGCGATGGCTCTCTCGGTTTGGGTGAGGGCAGGTAAATACTAATTTGGCGGTGATTAGTAGTTGTTAGTAGTTGGGGCGGTGATGATCGGAATCAGTTCCCTATCTGAAGAGAAACAGTCCTCTTTGTAATTAAACAGTGGAGACTCTTATCATCTGGTAGTGAGATAATGCAGAGTGATTATCATGAAGGCGTTCACGACAGTGCTCTGTAAGGATGATGATATGTATGTCGCGGAGTGCCCGGAGGTCGGAACGGTGAGCCAGGGAGTCACAATCGAAGAAGCCATAGCAAATCTCAGGGAAGCAACCTTATTGTACCTTGATGAATTCACGGCAGAAGATAGTGGTTGACTCAATCATCTCTCTTGGAACCGGCAGATCGTCATCCTCTTCCCTCTCTCTGTGTTCTCTCACTCTCGCCATCACTCTTCGCAATCTTTCTATCGATTCGCGTTCATCTATACTTTCATGAGCCGGTTTGGGAGTCTTGATCCAGATCTGATACAGAGCGGCGGATGTACCGATATCTACTTCCCCCGTTGCGAAGCGGTGCTTGAGAAGGCGGGTGTGAACCCGTCTGTTCTGATGGAGGTCTCGGTTGCATCGCTTCCGCTCGGCTTTGGAATCTTTGCCGGCCTCGATTCGGTGCTTGAACTCCTCTCCGGCCTCCCGGTCACGGTCACTGCGATGCCGGAAGGGTCGATCTTTTATGAAGGCGAGCCGGTGATGACGATTGCCGGCCGGTACCGTGATTTTGCACGATACGAGACGGCACTGCTCGGCCTCATCTGCCATGCATCGGGTATAGCGACCGCTGCGGCCCATGTTGTCTCTGTAGCTTGCGGGCGGCCCGTCTTCTCGTTTGGATCACGCCGCCAGCACCCGGCGATTGCACCGATGATCGAGCGGTCCGCCTGGATCGGGGGTGTTGCTGGGGTGAGCAATACGGCCGCCCCCGCCGGGATTCCGCTTGCAGGAACGATGCCCCACGCCTTCGTCCTCTCCTTTGATACCCCGGAATCGGCGTGGGCGGCATATGCTGAGTATGCCGATCCCGATGTGCCCAGGATCATGCTCTGCGATACGCTCTCAGATGAGAAGGCCGAGGCCCTCGCCGCCGCCCGGATCGGCTGCTCGGCGGTCCGGCTCGATACACCCCGGTCCCGCCGTGGTGATATCCGATCGATCATCGGGGAGGTCCGGTGGGAGCTTGACACCCATGGCTACCGCGACGTCCGGATCTTCCTCTCCGGCGGTGTCACCGCAGCCGATGTCGCCGCCCTCCGCGATGTCGTCGATGCCTTCGGGGTCGGCGGCGCCATTGCGAATGCCCCCGTTGTTGACTTCTCACTGGATACCGTTGAGAAAGACGGCAGAAAGATCGCCAAACGGGGCCGCCGCAGTGGTGCTAAGCAGGTCTGGCGGCTCCCGGGCGGCAGACGGGTCACACTTCCGATAGAAGAGGTGCCGCCTGCCGGACCCGGAGATGCTGCCGGAGCAGGGGCGGCCCCGTTGCTTTGCGTATATATTCGGGATGGAGAGTGCGTATGCTCAGTCGATCTCTCTGAATCTCGGCGGCGGGCATGCGAAGAGATGAAGAACTACCGGGGCCCGGCTCTCTCGCAGGGCTAGACAGGGGCTCTGGGGCGGCCCCCTCTCCCGGGTCAAGGGGGGGTGGGGGCCGGGTTTTGGGAGACGATAAACAATCTATTTATGCGACGCCTGCGAATAGTGTAAGGTCAGTGAGCTTTATTGTCACTGGGCCGATAGATCAGGGGTAGATCGCTACCTTGGCATGGTAGAGGCCGCGGGTTCAATTCCCGCTCGGTCCATTTTTGGTTTTGTGTTTTTTTGTATTATGGGTGGTTATTCTCAATAAATATCAAAAATTCCTCGGCAAATTCCACAGAATAAGATGCTTCTTCCAATCCGGTCAGAGATCCTCCATATTGTATATTATGCCTTGAGAGCCTGAGTTTGTCGAATGTCTTCAGTAATGACAGCAACTCAGCGTTTGAGGAGAGAACTTTCAATGCAGTTATCAGGCATGTATGGCTTCGCTCGATATATCCCATGGTGAAGAGTATCGATCTCGCACTATGGAATGCACTATTATATGCAGCAATCTCTGCCATCTCAGGTTCATCGATATCGAGATTCTTTTTCGCTGCATTCAGGAATCGCCTTGATGACTCAATGGATGTAATCACCCTCCCTTTCGCCGATTCATCCTTCCTGATCAGCCCTTTTGCGAGGCACTCCTCAAATTTCATAATTCTGCCCCAAAGAGAAGTATGTGGTTTTCAAGAACGCTTTTTACAAAAGGGTCGCCTTCTTTTTTCTTCCTTTCAAATCTATGCCAGGGAATTACGGTGAGCTGTATTGGTTTTCCAATCTTCTCCTGAATACTGAGGATCTTATCCTTATCCACATGGTCGGCTTCACCAATGATCAGGATATCCAGATCGCTCGCATCATTGAAGGTGCCTGATGCAGCACTCCCGTACAGTGCAACCGATATTATATTCGGAGATCCCTTGTGACCTGATACTGCATAGGTGGATTCACCATTTTCTGCAACAACATTCGTTTCATTTCTTCCGGTGATCTCTTCAGACATCTCCCCGGTTCGATCTGTAATGTCCCCGGCTATCTCCTCGATATCGTATTCATTCAGCAGAAGGAGTATGGCACACTTTTTTAATTCCTTTACAACTGGCTTTTCGTTACTGAGGATGATCTGGTGGGCGGTTCCGGTCTTCTCTATGGTGACAATCCCGGCCTCCTGGAATACGTTGGCATATCGTAATACTGTTGATGGAGAGATGCCCAGCTCCCGGGCCAGCTCATTGATGTGGAACCTGGAATCAGGATTCATCAGAAGCCATTGGAGGATTTTGTTGCCGGCAAAGGTGTTGAACTCGGGTATCATTCGATATAATGAATTATCGTTCTATGTATAAAATGATTGTTCTATGGGTTGGATGGGTTGGTGAGTTGGATGAGGATAGGTGGGGTATCTGTCAATCTTCAAAAACCGGGTAAAGGCGAGATGGCTTCACTCGTGCATCCTCAGTCATGAGGTCGGAAATTCCGGGACGGGAAAGACCCATCTTGCGATTGCGATTGGTGTCCTGGCATGCGAACAGAACTATCGGGTGATTTTCAAGACAACAGCGGGTCTGGTGAATGAGCTGGTCGAGGCGAAACAAGAGCGGAGATTAACGTATCTTATCCGGCAGTTAAAACGTGTAGATCTTCTGATTCTTGATGAGTTAGGATATATCACGTTTGATCTGGCGGGAGCGGAACTGCTGTTTCAGATGCTTGCATCACGGTATGAGACGGCCAGTACATTGGTGACATCGAACCTGATGTTCTCCGAGTGGGTGAAGGTATTCCATGACAAGTCACTGACAGCGGCTCTGCTTGACCGGATCACCCATCGAGCACTTGTGCTGAATATGACTGGCACCAGTTTTCGGCAGCGATAGCCACCACAGAATTAATGTGTGAGAAGACGAAATTGGTGGTAAGGTGGATCACTTTTAGATGAGCCAAGTGGATCAAAATTAAATGAGCGTGTACAAAGAACTATCGATAATAAGTAATCCATAAAATTTTTGTGTGGTTTCATTGAAAGACAAAGAAAATCGAACTAATAGCAAAATAAGCCTATTAGATTTCTCTATAAAATTACTATCTACAATAAATGTAGTTTCTGCTATTTGTTATGGTTTAATTATTGCGTATTTTGGTGTTGGTATTTTATTGAATTCATTATATTTTGACTATATATTTGAAAATTTGATATTGCTAATTGTTGCTATCATTGTTATTGTCTTTTCTTCTCTCTATTTCTTTTATCTCAGGTATCGAATTCAAAATAATGTAGAATTAATTATTGTTTTTCTTCTGATTGTATGGATTGCCTTTCAATTAATAATTGTCGTTGACATTGAATATACATACCAATCTGAAATGGAAAAGTACAAACATGAGTATTTCGAAGCTATTGAACATGGGAATTATAATGAATTAAATGCCTCATGGCTTCTAACTCAAAGTTATGCTCATGAGATGTATTTTACATATGGGCAAGTAGGAGTTAATTTGCCAAATAGAGTTTTATTTAAAAATGATATTATATTATCCTCAATGTACTTTTTTTCCAATCCCCTTGTTGCTGGTTTTTCTTTTGATGAAAATTTCTATAATAAATTAGTATTTACACAAAAGAAAGGTAATTGTCAGGAATTTGCGGAAGCAACTGCTTTTATTGTGAGTGATGTGACTGGTCTAAGTACAAGAGTTATTGGTATGAAAGGTGTAGATCATGCATTTCCTGAATTGTATTACATTGATAATTGGTGGGTGTTTGATAAGACATATACAACATCGAACTCTCCTGTTAAAGACCAACATTATGCAACGCACTTAAAAGAGAACTATACAGACTTATATTTTTCAATTGCAGATTTACAAGTCAGTCGATCCAAAGAATCTACCTTGAAAGAGCATGGTTTTCCTGCTTCAAATGTTACAATTATTGTATTATTTGATACTATCAACGATAATGAGCCGAATCGTCCTCTTTCAAATATCGACATTGGGGTGTATGCAGTCAGCCATCAGAGGAATCCATTAGTTTATATAGGGAAAACTGATGAAAATGGCACTTGTAATCTAGTTTTAGCAGGAAATAAGGAATATCTCATTGTTAGTCGTGA
>NZ_JAUSCG010000190.1 GCF_030651615.1 Methanocalculus sp. | reverse complement strand
GTGACAGAAGAGTATCCCCCATTCAACTATATCGAAGACGGGGTTGTCAAAGGGATCTCTGTTGATATCCTGCTTGGAGCACTTGAAGAGATGGGAACTCCGGTATCAGGAGATCAGATCCAGGTGCTGCCATGGCATATTGCCTATGATACCGCCCTCTCAGAGAAGAATACCGTCCTCCTCACGATAGTCAGGTCCCCGGAGAGAGAAGAGCTCTTCAAATGGGCGGGACCGTTTGTATCTATTGCTTTTGTTCTCTTTGGAGATGTGCATGAGGGCGTTACCATATCCACACCGGATGACCTGAAAAAGTACCGGATCGGGGTCGTGAAGGACGATTATGCAGGAATTTTGCTGAAGGAGAACGGAGTTTTGGAGTCAAACATCATTGAAGCCGAGGATGTACTGACACTCATCTCTCTCATCCATGATGGGACAATTGATCTCTTCTGTTATGGAGATATTGCCGGCAGGTACTTCATCGAAAAGGCAACTAATGATCCTGACCAATTCGGGATTGTCTACAGATTTGAGAGTTATGATCTCTACTTTGCCTTCAACAGGGAGACACCCGATCTTCTTGTCGAGGCATTCCAGGAATCCCTTGACACCCTCCGTTATCAGCCCGACCAGACCGGAGTAACAGAATACCAGCGTATTCTGTACAGCTACATTGGCGTTTCTTACCTCCCCAATCCATCGGTCACAAGAGAACAGGTGATCGACCTCGTCGACCGTACGGCTGATGCAATAGAGACGGACACGCCCGGCACCTTCGCCAGGATCAATGCCGGTGAGCATCCGTTCTGGGACAGAGAGAACAGGGCACTCTATGTCTTTGTATATGACACCAATGTGACGATCGTTGCCGAGGCTGACAACCCACGTCTTATCGGGGTGAATATGAGAGGGAAGACGGATATTGCAGGCACGCCTTTCCGTGACCAGATCACCGATAGTGCCCTGACAGAAGGTTCCGGCTGGGTCGATTACAAATGGATGATCCCTGAGATGAACGGGATCTATCATAAATCAGTCTACTTCAAACTGACCGAGGGGAGCGATAATAATCAGTACATTGTCATCAGCGGACTGTATAGTGTAAACCCAAATCCTGCCCCCCAGGATTGAGATTGAATAACCAGAAGAACGTTTCCGGTGGGGTATATCCCTCCAAATATATTTTTTTCTGATCTGAGATGAGACATCGCCCCTTCTTTGAGTTCAACAGCACTTCTCTAATCTTTAAGATATAAAAACGCCAATGGAACGTTCATGCACGACATTCTCAGGCTTCCTGATATGATGGCTCCGTGCGGTGTCTATTGTGGAGCATGCCCCTCTTATGGGAAGACGTGCAGGGGGTGTGGATCAGAAGATCGAAACCAGAAACGCACAAGCAAGTGGAACTGTTCAATTCGCTGGTGCTGTCTCCTCGAAAAAGGTCTCAACCTCTGCTCACAATGCTCTGATTTTCCCTGTAATCAAATCGGAAAATTCCGAAACTCACATCCAAAGGATGAGAAGTACCGGTATCGCCACGAGATCTACCAAAATCTTTCGGAGATCCAAAAGCAGGGTATCGAAGAATGGGTCAGAGACCAGGAAGAGAAGTGGCGCTGCCCCGTCTGCGGTGGCAGAATCATATTCTACCGGTACTGTTGCACCGGATGTGGATATGAAGCCGGATCACCTCGTGGTCAGGTACAGAATGGAAACGATGATCCAAAAGCATAATGTCGTCTGAAATACCATTCAGAATCATGCCGACGTTTGTTCATATCGATATCGCAGCAGAGAATGTTGAACGGGCAAAAAAGTTCTATGAAACGCTCTTTGGCTGGAAATTCTATTCTCCTCCGGGTTATCCGGGCTATTATCTCTTCGAGACAACCGACGAAAACGGGGCAGGACCAGATAGTGTTGCACCGCTCATCGGAGGGGGGCTCGGACGGCGTGAATTGCCTGAGCAGCGGATCACCTGCTATATTGGTGTTGATGCAATCGCCCCATACCTGAAAAAGATCGAGGAGTTGGGGGGGAAGATTACAATGCCATATACGGAGCTTCCTGGATATGGTGCCCTTGCCAACTGCGAAGATTCCGAGGGTAATCTCTTTGGTCTGTTTGAGGAGCAGAAGAAGTAACCGGATATCAGAAAAAATCCGGGCATACCACGATGGTTTGAACAATCCGGGTGGAATAGATGAGGGGGTGTATGACCCTCTCTGTGCATGGACACCTCGTCCCTGTCCCCTTTCTCCCCTTAACCATCTACTCAGGCAAATTCCCGCATATCCGGTTGAACGTGAGATAAGTTCTTAGAATATCTCCCATTCATATCTCTTAATCTGATAATGTCGATAAAGCAGGATGCTCCGATGAAAAGAGTTTGATAACACAAATAAACGTATGGAAGCGGCTTGCCACACCTGGAGCCATTGATGGCATAAAAAATAGACTATTCAGATCTCCGAGCAGGCACCGTCTGCCCTTCGGACTCGTACAATAAAACCGTTTGCCGCACAATACGTGACGGTACGGCCTTTATTGCCTCCTATATCCTCACCCGTTATTCGGATCTCATAGTTTTTTAAGTACATCTTGATCGCTTCGATATTTCGAAGGCCAATGGAGAGGTTCCCGCTGAAGTTTGCAAACATCTGTGCACCACCAACGAGTTTTGCCTGAAGTGTCTTTTTTGAACACCCTTTGGCAGTGAGCTCCTTCATAAGGACCTCAATAGCAGTATCTGCATATTTACCCGGCCGATCACGTTTACCTCCACTCTCTGGAAGCATAATATGCGCCATACCGCCGATCCCAAGACGGGTGTCATGGAGAATGAGACCTATACATGATCCAAGACCAATGGAGGTCATCGGTTCCACTCCGACATGATAGTCACCGATGCCGATCATGATCGCTTTGGGATCACTCCGGGACAGATTAACATCCATTCAATGACTCCGGACTCATTCAAATGTGGGACTTGAGTAGTTGATCCATCATCTCAAGGATCCGCGCAAGTGTGGTCATCTCCGGGAGCATCAGAAGATCTCCATTGATCGCATACTGGTCACAGACAAGTTTTGTATGGAAGAAGACAACCTCATTCACATCCATCGCAACTTCAGCAAGAAGCTGTTCGATGGCAGCATGCCCCATATCGATCACGAGGATCGGGGGGGAAGGAAGCATAACAAGACCGAGGAGTTCTGCGGTGGCATCGAGAAATGCCGAGACCATGATATTGCCGATCTCATTTAATGCACTCTCATCCATCTCATTAATCTCACGCTCCTCATCAGTCATTCCAAGCATGGTGTTTGTCATCCTCATTGCCGAGGAGAGTGGCATGAGGAATATAACGTAACCTCCATGTTCAATCTCACCCTGCATCTCAAATATGACGAGTGCAGAGAGATCATCTGTAACATGTTTGTAAATGTCTGCCAGATCAACGATCTCAACCGAAGGAACGGTCATCTCGATCTGGCCCATCAACATCTGCGAGAGCGTCGTTGCCGCATGGGAGGCCCCGATGTTTCCAAGTTCGCCCAACGCATCAATCTGTGCAGGAGTTAGAATTGCCATAAATTACACCATTGTATTTACATCAAGTACCGGAACAACATGCCCATCTCCAAGGATGGTGATGCCGGAGATCCCCCGGATTATTCCTATGATAGAACTCAGCGGCTTAACCACCACTTCCTGCTGGCCCTCAACGAGATCGACAGAGATGCAACACCTGTGATTATCGTACTGCACGACAACCAGGATCTCAGTCTGATCCGACTGACCAAACATATCCTCAAGCATATGGAGAGGCAGCACCTCATCTCTAAGGAGGATAGATTCCTGTGTTCCGATACGGTGGATATTCTCTCTTTTGATACTTGCCACTTCAACGATGGCACTGATCGGAATCGCAATCCTCCGATTATTGAGTCTGACGATCATCACCTCGACGATTGCCATTGTTGGTGGGAGGAGGAGTGAGAAGGTAGACCCCTTCCCCTCATGTGAATCAACCCGGATCGATCCCTTCAGCGATTCGATGGCACTCTTGACGACATCAAGGCCAACTCCACGTCCACTGATATCGGTGATCGTGTCAGCTGTACTGAATCCGGCATGGAAGAGGAGATTTATCGCCTCCTCCTTCGTCATCAGATCGCCCTGCTCAATGGATAGGATCCCTTTATCGATCGCTTTCCTCTTCACCTTCTCCACATTAATTCCGGCACCGTCATCTCTAAGTTCTATGATGACGTTGTCACGATCCCGGCGTGCAGAGAGGTGGACGAGTCCCTTTGCTGGTTTATTGCAGGCAACCCGACTCTCCGGTGGTTCGATACCATGGTTGACAGCATTTCTGATAAGGTGAAGAAGGGGATCATTTAATCCGTCCATCACGCTTCGGTCAAGTTCGGTCTCTCCCCCCTCCATTACAAACTCGACATCTTTACCATCATAATGGGCGGTATCCCTCACCACTCGTGGAAGTCGGTTAAAGATATGGCTTAAGGGGATCATCCTGATATCCATCATCAGGACCTGGAGTTCAGAGACAGACCGGTCGATCATGCCGATCGCCTCTTCCATCTCCTTTATCTTGTTCTTCTCAGCGATCTGCTTGAGACGTCCCCTGTTGATGACGAGATCCTCAATCAGGTTCATCATGCGGTCAAGCTGCTGAATATCAACTCTGAGGTTCTTGATCTCCCGGTTCTTTGACTCTGCTTTTTTCTGTGGTTCTTTCCTGGTCTCAGGTGATAGCGTTGTTTGCTTCTCCTGTGATTCCCCGGGTATCATATCAACCGATCGGATCTCAGGAACCATGGCGGCTCTCTTAACAGACTCCTGATCCCGATCTGTTGCAAACTTCAGATGGAAGACAGAATCAAATGCACCATCCTCGATCGCCTCACGGGAGGGATCGAAAGAGATGATCGTCCCTATCTCCTCCAGACGATCGATTGCAAGACAGGCACGAAGACCCTTCATCATCGAGGTCTCATCCACGGTGATGATCATCTGGTAGATGGGGAGTTTTACCGGTACCGTCTCTTCAGGAGCGATCTCAAGGACAGTCACCTCAGAAATCTCAGTACCTTCAGCCGCAGAGAGTAGTGCATCTCTCCCGGCATCACTCTCCATCTCAATGGTGAGAACTCCATTAAATAAATCAGCCTCTCCTTCGAGCTCTTTGAGAGGAGGGTCCGTCTTAAGAACTGTGCCGAACTGTTCGAGATTTCCGACCACGATCAATGCCCGGACATCCTTCATGAGAGATGATTCTTCAACGGTGATCTGAATACGCCATCGTGGAATGGTTGAAGAGAAGATCAAATCCTTGGAGTCGGAACTATCTTTGAAATCAACTTCTGATGGGATTTTTTCAGCCTGAACTCCACCTCCGGTTGATTCTTTCAGAGCAGAAACGAGATCGTCAACATGTACTGAGGAACTGTCGCCACCTTCTTCAATCTCATCGATCATCTCTTCGATGAGATCAACTGTTTTCAGGAGTAGATCCATCAGACCCTGTGTTACCGAGAGTTCATTGTTCCGAATTGCCTGGAAGACATCTTCCATCGCATG